>NZ_AWNK01000008.1 GCF_000469585.1 Chrysiogenes arsenatis DSM 11915 | reverse complement strand
TCTTTGATGATATTCTTGCCGCCGTCATCGCGTGGGTGCGCTTTCCCCGCAAAGATAAACTGCACAGGGCGATCGACATCCATCAATATTTTCTTTAGCCGTGGAATATCGCGGAACAGCAGGTTGCCCCGCTTGTACGTGGCAAAACGACGAGCAAAACCGATAGTTAGGGCTGAAGGGTCAAGTACCTCGTCCGCAACGGCCAATTCGCTTTTTGACATTCCCCGCTTTTCCATCGACTCGCGCAAACGGCGACGCGCATATACCACGAGTTGACGCCGCAAACTTTCGCGCACATGCCACAGTTCGGGATCGGGAATCCGTTTCACTCGCTTCCATAAATCACGGTTATCCGGCGCTTCCACCCACCGTTCGCCCAAGTAACGCCCAAGTAAATCGCGCATATCTTTGGCGAGCCATGAGAGAATGTGAATGCCGTTGGTGACATGGCCGATAGGAACTTCGTTGTCAGGTAGATATGGCCAAATGTTTTTCCACATTTGGCGCGATACCTGACCATGCAAGGCGCTGACGCCGTTTTTGAATCCAGCAAAGCGGATCGCGATGACCGTCATGCAGAACTGCTCATTGCGGTTGCCCGCTACTTCGCGCCCGAAGTCCAGGAACCGCTCCTGCGTAATCCCCAGCTCGTAAATCATCTGTGTAAAGTATTTAACCACTAATTCCGGCGAAAAGCGGTCGTTTCCGGCAGGAACAGGCGTATGCGTAGTAAAGATATTGCTTCCATACACCGCTTCAAAAGCGACATCAAAGCTGATGGCGCGATCGTGCATAAGCTGGCGTACCCGCTCTAGCGGCATAAACCCGCTGTGCCCCTCGTTCATATGACACACTGTGGGGGAAATCCCCAGTACCCGCAACGCGCGCATCCCACCAATACCAAGCAGGATTTCTTGCTTGAGGCGCATTTCGTTATCGCCACCATACAGTTGCTTGGTGATGTCGCGCCCTTCAATCGGGTTTTCGTTCAAATTGGTGTCAAGTAAGTAGAGTGCGACGCGGCCTACATTGACGCGCCAAATTTGGAAATGAATCCGTCCAAAAGGAAAATCAATGTAGGGCTTATGGGGATTGCCGTCATCGTCGCGCATTAACGTCAGCGCCATATTATGGAAATCATTTTCAGGATACCGTTCGTGCTGCCAACCATCGGAGTTCAGCGATTGACGGAAATACCCATGGCGATACAAAAGGCCAACACCAACGAGCGGAATACCAAGATCAGACGCCGACTTTAAGTGGTCGCCCGACAAAACCCCAAGACCACCTGAATAAATCGGCAGCGATTCATGAATGCCATATTCGGCGGAAAAGTATGCAATCGTAAAATGCTTCCAGTCTTTAGAAAGGCGTGTGTACCAAGCATCAATACTTAAATAGCGCTTGAGTTCTTCGTGTACCGACCGCATGTGCGCCATGAACCCATCATCACGGATCAGCTCGCGCAGACGCTCTTGGCTTAAAGAACCAATCAGGCGAATCGGGTTGTGCTCTAAGGCACTGAAATCTTCAGGTGAAATGCGACGGAATAAATCAACCGCATCCGGCTGCCAGCACCACCATAAATTATTGGCAATTTCATAGAGCGGCGACAATTGCTCTGGCAATTTCGGGACTACCGTGTAATAGGCAAATCGCTTCATGCTTCTCCCCCTTGATGCAGATTTATTGCGGTTCTACGAGCGCATCGCAGATGAATCTACGCCAATATACACTATTTGGAAAGGGGAGTGCTAGTAATGGTTTTGCGAGAACGAATTGGTAACAACAGCTTGGATTTGAACATCCCTTTAATGCTCGGCAGAATTCTCCTTACCAAAGCGGCGTTCGCGAGAGTGGTATACCGCAAGCGCTTCGTCAAAATGATCTGTTGTGAAATCAGGCCATAATACGGAAGTAAAGTAAAACTCACTGTATGCTGATTGATACGTGAGGAAATTACTTAAACGGCACTCACCACTCGTGCGGATAATAAAATCACAAGCTCCAAGCTCAGGGAAATAGAGATGGTCAAAAATGGTTTGTTGTGTGATGAGGTCGATATCTAAAGCCCCTTCCCGAACCTCTAACGCAATGGATTTTATGGCATCTACAATTTCTAGCTGACCACCATATGAAATCGCAAGTACAAGAGTCATTCCGGTGTTTTGGCTGGTCGCTGCAATCGTATGTGCTAGCAACTCCTGCACGTCTGGAGTAAAGTCGGCTACGCGACCGATCGGGCGAAACCGAATATTATTTTTCTGCATCATCGCAAGCTCACTGATAAGGTAATTTTTGAGTGCCATGTTGAGAAAGGTCACTTCTTGCGGTGAGCGGCTCCAATTTTCAGTGCTAAACGCGTAGAGTGTCAGGAATGGGACACCGACTGCTGCGGCATGTTTGATAACTTCACGTGCCGTTTCGAGCCCTTGGCGGTGACCTTCCGTTCTTTCCACGCCGCGCTGTTGTGCCCAGCGTCCGTTACCATCCATAATAATGCCGATATGACGAGGGGGATTCATTAAAATATATCCATTATTTTTCCTACTAGGCTAACCATAGATATTGCCGAAAAAGTCATAGCAAATGTAAATAAATGGGGAATCTGTGCGCGATTTTCACGCAGATCTTCGTCAGCTTCTGCAGAAGAAATCGTAGCGTCTTTTATATCTTCCATCGGGAGCCTCCCTGTTGATGCAGACATCTTAACTTCAATTGTAGCAAAAATCAGGGAAACATGAAGTGAAAAAATATCACAATGAATAACTACTGCAGGTAGCGCTAGAGATTATACGTGGTCTTGTTGTTTTAGGATCAACGACACAGGATCGAAATATCTTCACAGCGTAAATGTTACGCTGATTCTTTACCAAAAAGCCTTTTAGCAACGCCGATACCGCGCACACAACGCTTACCGCAACGCTGTGCCGCCTCCCGCAGATGGCTCACCGTACCCATCATCGCATGGAAACCGTGACGACTCCGCATCTGCTTCAGGAAAAATTCCGGCTCAATTCCAAGTCGCAAAAGGATATCCGGCGCACTTTCTGCAATCGCGCCCCGTTTATCTGGCCGAGCACAGCGCCCAATCCAGTCCACTAACTCAAAGTAGCCGTGCGACGTAAACGGTAGCGCCATATTGTCGTTATTGTTATCATCAAAAGGGAGCAACATCGCTGGACGAAAGGAGTTGGGAACTTCAACTCGACCAAGCGCCGTTTCCCCCTCTTGCAATGCCCACAGGCGAATCCGCGCCTGAATAGAAGTAAAATCAGATCGCTCCGGCGAAACTGCAATCCCCGCGCGAATCGGATTTAAATCAACATATGCCATACATGTTAACACCGCTTGCATATCTAAGAGTGCCTGCGACTTAAAGCGCCCCTCCCAGAAACGCCCAGTGCAATTATCCTCCAAATTCGCTTGCCGCGCGATGCTTTCATTCAAAGAACGCATGTACCACGAAATATCGCACAGCCGACGTCGGTATTCCGTGATCATTATTTGCAACTTCTGTTGCTGGTAGCTATCGAGTGCGTCACCTGCACGATGCTTTTGCACTATAGTATTGCCAGAGAAAAGCTTACACCATTGCTCTAAAATCTCTTCATCACTCCAACGGTTTATTTGTTCAACATCAACTCGCAGTACCAAATGGTAGTGATTGCTCATAAGAGCATATGCACACACGTCGATAGCAAATATACCAGAAAGCATTAGCATGCGGTCAATGATCCATTGCTTGCGATGGTCGAAATTTTGACCAGTCACCACATCCTCGCCGCACAAAAATGCACGACGCACACAACGACTGATACAGTGATAATATGGAGTTGAGTCGAGGAAAACCTGTTGATTGCGAGCGATGGTCATGCTGAACTCCTTAGTGACTCAGGATGATTTGAAACTTACCTGAAAAGAGAAAATGGGTCAATCATCAACTTGGGAATCATCAACTTGGGTGTCCTATTATACTATTTGGGTACTCGATTTGGGTGTCCTATTATCTCATTGATCATCAACTTGGGTGTCCTATTATACTTCCCCTGGGTGTCCTGTTAATTTCTCCCGTAGTGATTGCTCATAAGAGCATATGCACACACGTCGATAGCAAATATACCAGAAAGCATTAGCATGCGGTCAATGATCCATTGCTTGCGATGGTCGAAATTTTGACCAGTCACCACATCCTCGCCGCACAAAAATGCACGACGCACACAGCGACTGATACAGTGATAATATGGAGTTGAGTCGAGGAAAACCTGTTGATTGCGAGCGATGGTCATGCTGAACTCCTTATTGACTCAGGATGATTTGAAACTTACCTGAAAAGAGAAAATGGGTCAATCATCAACTTGGGTGTCCTATTTGCTTTTGATTAAAATATATCCATTATTTTTCCTACTAGGCTAACCATAGATATTGCCGAAAAAGTCATAGCAAATGTAAATAAACGGGGAATCTGTGCGCGATTTTCACGCAGACCTTCGTCAGCTTCTGCAGAAGAAGTCGTAGCGTCTTTTATATCTTCCATCCGCGAGCCTCCTTGTTGAAGCAGTCATCATTGCTTCAATAGAGAAAATGGGTCAATCATCAACTTGGGTGTCCTATTATACTTCCCCTATTATACTTCCCGAAGATAAAAAAAATAAATCCCATTAAAAAAAGGTGAAAGAAGTTTCCTTCTTTCACCTTTTCGTTTTGGCGTTATGGTCGATACTGCCGGATATCAGTGTAGATTAACAGTTCCGGTTACCTTTGACCCCGTAAGGCTCTTATTTCCGATCGTTATGGTCGTATTATTCCAAACTTTAGCGCCGCGGCCAAGTTCAACACCATCTACTAAAATTTTGACATCATAAATTCCGTTTTCAAGGCTGTCAACACTCACTGTCCCAACAGCAGTGTCAGCATTTTCTATGATTTGTCCAATGTTAACGCGAAGAGCGTCAGAATGTGAATCAATCGTATCCAACGTGATAAGGGAATTCATCCAAGTGCCGTCATAGGTTAGAGTGTTAGGAGTGAAAACAATACCTTTATAGTTGATGCTGTAGTCGATGGATGCGCCGGTGTTGACACTAGCTGCAGTTACTTTATTGCTGCTATTGGCAGTGATTTTGGCAACATCGTTCGCAATGATCTTTAACTCGCTATCGCCTTTAGTAAGTTCAAGAGCAAGTGACATAGTTGTTTGGCCCGATTCAAAGCTGTCAAGCGCAATATATAGCTTTGCTTGTGGATCTAATCCGTAGGTCATCAGGCCAGTTTCTAGTTCGCCATCTGAGTCAACTGCTATGGCCGCTGTTGGCGAATTGAGTGCAACTTTGGTTACAGTTGCTTGTGGGGTAAAGATTATTCCGCTGGAAGGCGCTTCGGTTGTGTCTAAGCTAATGTTGTAGTTGGTAAGGTCAAGATTAACTCTTTCTGACGTATCTGTCCCTGTGCTTGCTATTATCTGTGCGGTAATGTTATTGACCAGAGCTGCTGCGCTAGTTGCGATAGTATTTAGCGCGTCATCGCTGGTGTCTTTAAGCGAGCTTGCCTGGTTTGCGATTGTTGCGGCATAGGCGGATGCTGCAGCGTACTTGGCTCCATTGAGGTCTGCGCTGTCGATGCCTCCAAATACAGTCGATACAACTGAAGCTACTTTGGTCAGTTGCGCAGCTTGAGTATCATTTACGCTAAGCGCTGTTTTGATAATGTCACTGCTCAGCATGTCTGTAGTATCCAAACCATTACTATCGGTCGAATCAAATTTCCCTTTGGCTTTATTGGCCATTGCCCGGAATAAGGCTGAATACGCTGCAGTTTGGTTAGTAGTTGCGGCGCCAGCTAGAGCTTCAGCTGCTTTTGCAATTTGCAAGGACTGTTTCTTGATGTTCAGTATAGCGTTATCGCTAGTGTTTACTGTGTCAGTATTTTTTGCTGACGCAAGAGCAGGGTCTTGCGTGTAGTAATAAGCAGTTGATATCGGAGTGACAAAAGTTTCAATAGTCTCATATGTGGTAACGAACTTACCTGTAAAATTGAGACCCGTTGCGCCGATAATGCCACCCTCAACTGCGATTTCAGAGTTCATTACAACAGAGGCGAGAGTGCGTTTGCCTGTAGCGTCAGTGCTATCAACAGCGACATTATTTACATAAATATCTGCACCTTTGATGATGCTTGACTGACCAACAACATTAAGAGGCTCCTGAAACTGTAGTATCAGGGTTACTCCCTCCACTTCCCCCACCACAACCAACAACCAACGAGCTTGCTGCAAGAGCAGCGACCGACAGAGACAATAGTGTACGTTTCTTCATAAAACTCTCCTCCAATTGGAAATATTCAATCACTTCGAAAAAATGACCCTACAAAGTGTGATCAACATAAAAGAGTCTTCACCTGATTGCAACACCTTAAATGCAATTTAATTGAAAAAAATGATTCATAAAGGTGCCTTGTCGCTTTACACGCTGAGCGACTTCCGCTAAAAGACCATTGGCCTTGTCGCACATGGTATAGCGCTATTGGCAATATAATCGCCTTTATTATGGGGGGAAAGTGAAGATAAGAGGGTATTTGCGAGTTTCTTGTTGTTGTGTTTTATTGACAGCGGGTGGTGCGCTGGCCGCTGAGCCGGGATTGCATTGGAATAAACCCCTTCCCTACACCCTCAGTAAGGGGCGGATGGAGCTGACGGGTTCTTTTCACCGTGTTGATGATAATATTGATGTATTTGATATTCGTGACACGCAACTTACCGATGCGCAGCGCAATAATTCATCGCAGCTAGGTTCGTTGGGGGATTACCAGTCGTACGGCTTAACGTTAAATTTCGGCTTTACGGATGCGTTGCAATTTCACGGAGAGAGATTGATTTTCCGGAAATTGATTACTCGCGTGACACGCTCAATGTGTTTAAAAGTACGATGGCGTTAAAGTATCGCTTGCTGGACAGCAAGCCGTTTACGCTTGCTTTAGAAGGCGGCCAACGCTTTAACCGTGGGGATAATTTGAAGGTAAGATTGTCCGATACCGGAACCAACTCTATCGCTTTGGGTCAGTACACATGGTTTCCGAACGAGGGAAAGATTACTACGCCAAGTTTTTCGATTACCGATCCTCAGCTTGCGCAGCCCGGCTTTCTCTCCTCTTCTCTCACTCTTTCTGGCGTTAAAGACACTACTTACTTTGCACGCTTGCTTGGTGGGATCGCGCTAACACGTAACATAGTTGGTTCAGGGTATGTCGAATACGGTCAAACCACAGTCGAATCTGAATTCCAATCCGATCTTTCGTTTCTCAAAGGATATATTGATAAACTTGGCTATGATCAAACACATTATGCGCTCGGCCTAGGGCTAGATTGGCGTATATGGGATGACTGGATTGTGGCGGGCTATTACCGTTTTATCGCAGTAGATCGCGATATTGACGACCGGATTGGCAACGGTTTTACGATAAACAATATGTTTACAGGGCAAGTGCATTATTTGTTGAATGATAATTTGGCGATTACGTTGGAAGGGAAAGCGTACACGAACAACCTTCTTGGCGAAGTGAACTTTTTGTATAATGAGTTCTCCTACGGTCAGTTCGATAAAATGTACGGCTATGCCGGTCTTGCCCTGACATGGGCTTACAATTATTAAAATTCCCTAAAGAGGTTATCACATGCGTTTTTTGGTTATGTTCTTTTCTCTTTGCGTTTTCGTTTTTGTGAGCACTTCTTCGGCATGGGCACTGAGCGCGGCTGATCAGCAGCGGGCGCTCGAAATGATTTCACAAAACCCAGCTTTGCTGAATGCTCCGGAAGTGCAGCGGATGTTAGCAAATCAGGGGGCTAACACTGCGAGCAGTGCGCAAACTCCAGCCACCGCAATAAAAGCAGAATCTTCGCAAAGAGACCGTCAAGGAGCAGGCGCGCCAGAAACGCTTTTGTCCTCTCAGGCGACTTTGGACGCTCTCATGCTCCAACAGGAGCTTGATTCTGCAGAAAAAGTGAAAAAATTAGCGACGTATCCTTCGCTGCGCCAAACGCCACTCACGTATGTTCCGGCGGACGATTTTTTAGCCAAGCTGTATGAGCGGCAGGTGCATCAGGAATTGCAAAAGACGCTTCCGCGCTATGGAATCCAGTTTTTTGAAAGTTCTTCAGAATTTGACCCGAGCGCATTGCCGGTTCCCGACTCGTATATCGTCTCCCCGAAAGATGTTTTAGGGGTGTATCTCTACGGGGTGAATTCGCAAAACTTCTCTTTGCAGGTGGAAGCGAGTGGGAATTTAATGATTCCACGTGTCGGCCCCGTGCAAGTTGGCGGAATGTCGTTTGCTGATGTGAAGGTGTTGCTCGCTGATATTGTAGAAAAAGCGTATCCGAACTCCGGTGTTGCGTTGACCATGGAACGTTTTTCTTCGATTCAGGTGACGGTGACAGGCGAAGTAACGGCACCGGGTGCCTACAATCTTCTTTCGCTTTCCACGGTGAAGGAAGCGATTTTGTCCGCCCAAGGGGTCAGCGAGTATGGCTCCCTGCGTGCGATCAGCATACGGCGCGGTGGCAAGGTAGTACATACGGTTGACTTATATGATCTGATTCGCAAAGGAGCGAGCGGATCGGAGTTTTTACTGCAAAGTGGCGATGTGGTATTTGTGCCGTCGGCGCACCGCTTGGTAAGCGTGGCGGGGATGGTAAAGCATCGGGCAGTGTTTGAGCTAAAATCTGGCGAAGAGTTAGACGAGCTTATTGCGTTGGCGGGTGGTTTCCTGGCTGGTGCCTCGCAGCGTGGCATTGAGCTTCGTCGTGTCGATCAACAGGCGGAACGTTTGGCTGTTAGGACTATCGACTGGCCAAAGGATACATCAACTCGCCTGCTTGACGGCGACCAGTTGTATGTCTACCCCGTCGATACGGGGAATATTCTTGGGGTAACGCTGGCCGGAAACGTGGTGCGCCCTGGCCTGCGCGAAATTCCACAGGGATCGACGTTAGGCGCACTGTTCCGTCAGGAAATCCAGCGCTCCGGACATGAGGGAACTTTTCTTCCGTCAACGTACATGGATTACTTGATTGTAAAGCGGCTTGACGATATGCATCGCGAATCGCTTTTGCGGGTCAACCTTGCTTTAGCATTGCAAGGTGATGCCGCGCACGATATTGCGCTGAAACATCGTGACGAGGTGTACGTATTTAACCAAACTGCCATTCACGAAGAGCCGTATGTGTTTGTCCGCGGTAAAGTAGTGAGTCGCCCGGGAAAAGTACGGTTTGTATCGGGAATGGGTCTGGCAGATGCTCTGAACGCTGCGGGAATCAAGCACGCCAGCATTACCGAAAAGGCGTTCACAAAGCAGGATGCTGACGACGCGAGCTTGACTGATGCGAAAATGACTTCTCGGCTGCAACAAATTTCCCTGCGAGATACGGAACAGATATTCGAAACGAAACTGTCGGTCGACCGTCAGCGAGTGCAAGTACTTTCTTACGGGGAAAATGGCACCGAACCATCGGTGCGAGTGGTCGACATGGAGAATGAGCCTGACTTTATCTTGCAGCCGTATGATGAAGTGACGTTTTATAATTTCTTCGATCGTGTGCCTATTGCAACCGCTTCTGTGTTCGGTGAAGTGCGCGACCCCGGAACATACCCGATTACGTCGGAAAGTTCATTGCATGACCTTATCCAAGTCGCGGGCGGCATCACCGAAAAAGCGGATCCGTTAAAGATTGAACTGGTGCGCCATGTGATCACGGCGCAAGGTCGCCAAAAAATCGTCGATAATATTACGTATGCGGAGACTTCTCATACTGTTTTAAGTGCCTATGATGAGGTCCACATCTTCCGCATTCCCAACTGGTTTGATCGTAAAACGGTTACGCTTTCGGGGCAGGTCAAATATCCTGGCGAATATACGATAGAGGATGGCGAAACCTTGGCATCAATATTGACGCGTGCTGGTGGCTTTACCGAGAAGGCTTTCGTGCGTGGTGCGGTTTTTGCTCGTGAGGAGGTTCGTGAACAGCAGATCCGGCAAATGCGCGAATCAATGGCGCGCATTAAGCAACAGTTAACGGTGCAAAGTCTTGAAGCCGCGCAAGTGGGTGAGCGTGCCGAAGATAAACAACGCATTCTGCAGTACGTTGATCAAATTGACCGTCAGGCGCAAGAGTTTACGCCAATTGGTCGCGTTGCGATGGACATCCCTCAGGATCTAGAATCGTTGAAAAACTCACCCTACAATATTGCATTGAAAGATAAAGACACGCTGCATATTCCCTCGTTTACTGACACGGTTTCCATTATGGGCGAGGTGCTGAACCCCACCACTATTGTTTGGCGACCTGATATTGATCTTGACGGTTACCTCGCCCTTGCTGGCGGGTTTGGTCCCACCGCAGACACCAAAAATGTTATTGTGATTCGCCCTGACGGCTCTGCCAGCAATGGCGATAGCCTTGCTGCGGGCGGCTGGTGGCTGACATCGCGCAAATCCGGCATTGAAAAAGGGACGAGCATAGTTGTTCTACCAGAAATTCGGACGACAAGTGGCATCTCTATCTGGAAAGATGTGACGCAGATTATCTATCAACTTGCGGTCACGGCGGCATCGCTGAAGACATTGGGAGCACTGTAATGAGCCAGATTCCTAACGCGTCAGCTCCCTTATCGCCGCTGGCAGAAGACGAGATAGATCTGCGTGAACTCTGGGATACGATTTGGAAAAATAAGTGGTTTATTGTCATTCTGAGCAGCGTGATTACGATTGTCACGATTTTTTACGCCATGACATTGCCCAATGTGTACCGCACGAGCACCGTGCTGATCCCGCAGGGCGAAGCGAAGCCTTCGATGGCGAGCGGACTTGGCGCACTGGCAGGTTTGGCTGGAATAGACCTTGGCGGCGGGCAAATCAACGTTGGCGATCAGTTGTCAATTATTTTAAGCGACAAGACGTTTGTGGAGCACCTCGTCCGTGAACATAAACTGTATGAGCGATTTCAGAGCGATCAAACCGACCCCAATCTGCGCTTTGCGTTGGGGGTTCGGTTCTTTTATGACGCAGTCAACTTCGGCGGAGGGAAAGAAGTAAACTTTACCGAGCTTTCTGCGACGGAACAGAGTGAACTCATTTTCGATACTGTTCAAGAAATGCAAAAAATCCTGAAAGTAGAAACCTCCAAGCAAACCAGCGCTATTACGCTGAGTGCCGAGCACCCTGACGCAACCCTTGCGCACCAACTCGTATCACTCTTTCTGGAAGCATCTACTGAGCATCTGCGCACCGTCGAAATGGCTGATATTGACCAGAAAATAAACTTTTACAATCAGGAAATAGCACGTACACCAGAGATAACCCTAAAAAACCAGCTCTCCCAGCTCGTTTCCGCTCTGATTCAGAAAAAGGTGCTCTCGCAGGCGAGTGAGCACTATCAGCTCCGCCAAATTACCCAACCGGTCGTTTCCCATCCCAAAGATAAAGTAAAGCCGAAACGAGCTTTAATGGTGGTAGTAGCCATGGTAACGGGTGGGATTCTTTCGATTTTCATCGTGTTCCTGCGCGAATTTATCCGCAATGCAAAGACACCCCAATATCAACAAGCATGAACCCACAGTTTTACGGAAAAATCGTGGTGACCGTAGGCGTTATAGCGATCACGTACCTCGCTCTAACGCCTCATGCTACAATTCCCAGCATTGATCAGGCAAATGATAAGCTGAAGCACATCCTTGCGTTTGCCTTCCTCGCCTGTACCACTACGCTCAGTTGGAACTGGTCCTGGAAAAAAGTATTTTTCCTGCTTTTGTTTTACGGTGCAGCTATCGAACTTGCTCAAAGCGGGATCGCAGGACGCCATGCCAGTGGATACGATATTGTTGCGGATGTTGTTGGTATATTCGTGGGACTCTTGCTGAGTACAATATTTCGCAAATGGCGCTTAAATTCTCAAAAGAAACCTCAATGACGCAGCCTTTTCCTGCGTTTGCGCAACGGTGTTGCTGCTGGAGGATTCTGAAAGCGGATAATCCGGTGATAAAGCGCCATGTAACACGTGCAGAAACCCACCACCAGTAGCGCTAGCCACACCGTATGCGCATACAAAAAAACCGCCATAAACATAAACGGAGCGACAAAAATCCACATATATACCGTCGTAACAGGGTTGCTGCGCGTAATGCGGCGGTGAATGATCGTATGCAAGTGCAAAGCGTCCGGATCCATTGATGCTTTTCCCTTCACCATCCGGCGGCGATACATAGAAAATACCACCTCCCACACTGGGTGGATCAAGAGCGCAAATGGGAACCAAGGCGACACCTCAGGATTGCGCACAACTAACATAATTGCACCAATGGCAAGGCAAAATCCCAGAAAATATGCCCCGCCATCGCCAAGGAAAATTTTCCCAAACGGAAAATTCAGCACCATAAAACCCAGCACTGCCGCAGCAAGAATGCTGTTAATCTGCACGAGGTCACCATCACCCACCTGCCACGCAACAAACCCCAGCGCGCAAAACGCCAGCAGACTGACACCACTGGCAAGCCCATTAAAGCCATCAATAATATTTATCGCGTTGATTACCCCCACCACAGCGAATACCGTAAAAAGAATCGCCAGCACGTAAGGGAGGTCAATGCCAAAGCCCAGATAGTTTACCACCGCATCCATAAGCCAAATCGCAAGCAGCGATGCGCCCACCATAAACAACAAACGCACTTTTGGTGGAACACGACCCGATAAATCCTCAAACAGCCCAATAGCAAACGCAGGAGCTGCCGCCAAAATCCACATTTCCCCCTGCGGCACCAGAGCTAAGGCCAAAGTCGCTAAAAAAATTGCCGCCCCGCCGATTCGCGGCGTCGGTGTTTCGTGAAAGCGCTGCGGCTTTGCTGAGTCGTGGCTGTCAATAAAAAGCATTTGCTTTTGCGCAAATGCAATAAAAACCAAGCAGAAAATGAGCGCTACCCCAAATACAATAAAATACATCCCTATAGCCCCCAATACTGAACATAACTACAGTATTGTGGCACTTCTAACACAGATGTGCCACCAAAAATTTCCATGCATCTGAACAATAAGAATTTCCCTGTTGACCTCGCGCAACCATTCCATTACAACCGAACAGTTCATTCTGTGAACAAATCAAAAAACCTTCCCAAAAGGGCGGAAGCGTGCCCTATAAAATCCCTTTCCCTGCGAGGAACACATGCCCAGCACAATAGAGCAGCAGCTCGAACCAGAAGTTATCCAAAAACTCCTTCACACCATAGAAACCGCATCACCTACACTCAACCAGCGCACACTCGCGCAGGAACTCTGCTGCAGCCTTGGGCGCGTCAACTATATTTTGAATGCCTTGATAGAAAAAGGACTTGTAAAAGCGAATAACTTCCACAAAAGCCAAGACAAACTCAAATACCGCTACTTACTTACTCCGGAAGGTGCCAAAGAAAAACTCCGCCTGACTAGGCAACTCGTTGAACGCAAACGCATGGAATACGAAGAACTTTGCCGCCAGTTGGAGCAAGCGGAAGACAAACAGGATACGCTTTTCTGATCGAGATACCGCGCCACACTCCAAACAACAAACAAAGAGGCGTGCATATGCAGAAATTTTTTAATACCGCGGGTCGACAAAAGTCGATTTACACTACCACATCAATCCACTGAGCCGTCTGAATTGGGATGAGATTCGCCTGCTTATTGACGAGCAAAAATATTTCTTACTGCATGCCCCACGCCAAACAGGGAAAACGTCAACATTGCTGGCGATAATGCACGAGTTAAGCCAAGAGGGAAAATACGCTTGCTCCTATGCCAACATCGAAGCCGCACAGGCAGCTAGGGGAAACGCAGAGCGCGGTGTTGAAACGATTTGCAGTTCAGTGGCAAGCCAAGTAGACTTGTATCTGAAGCAAAACATGCTCGCCACATGGCTGTACAGCACCGGCACGAAAGTGGCATTGATGTGTGGGGATGTTAGCACACACAATTTTGATGAAATGATGTTAAAGGCAAATGTGTCTTAACTTCGTGTCCACTTTTACTTGACCACGTCAGTGGATAACGGGCGCCTGATGAGAAGCAGGGATGAAAAAGAGGAAGAACATGATCAATATTGAAAAAATAAAACTTGAAATAGTTGAACGACTCAAACCATTGAAACCAGATAAAATAATCCTCTTTGGTAGCTACGCCTATGGTACGCCCACAGAACACAGCGACATAGATCTTTTTTAATAAAAAAAGGGTTAAATGATCAAGAAATCAGCACATTCCAGCGCGAGGCCAGAAAACGGATTCGAGAACTCATCTATCGCTACAAAGTAGGGTTTGACATTCTTTCAGCACCAGCCGGATTTGTAGAACAAAGAGAAGACTACTTTTATCGCGTAGACCTTCTGGAAAAAGGTGAAGTGCTTTATGAACAAACAAGCAGCTAAAGAATGGCTCCAAAAGGCTTGGCACAATAAATGCTCATATTTTTTATCGTTTTGAAAGGGTTGAGCAGAGGTTATCTTTACATGATGAGCAGCTAGAGCAGCTACTTGGAGCCATAGAAAACAAGGCTACGCCACCCAAGCAACACATCTTCTACGACGGCCAGATCTTTGACGCCTACCTGTTTGCCTGTGATATTATCAAAAGCGCCAAAACCTCCATCCGGCTGATAGACAACTACATAGATGAAAGCGTCCTAATGCTGCTGGCCAAGAGAGCCGACAGCGTAAAAGCTGCTATCTACACCAAGGCCATCTCCAAACAGCTAGAACAAGATCTGAAAAAACACAACACCCAATATCCGCCGATAGACATCAAGCAACTTGACCTTTCGCATGATCGGTTTTTAATTGTGGATGAAAACGTGTACCACTTTGGAGCCAGCCTGAAGGATCTGGGAAAAAAGTGGTTTGCCGTCTCCAAAATGGACATCGACACATTGGTGCTGATCGGAAAAGTAGATTTGCACGCAAAGGTGTGCCTATGACTGCCCCAGAACGCACCCTAGCCCACAGATTTCTCGCTTCGCTCGAAATGACTAAGCGCACCACCCGTCATCTCGAACACAGTGAGAGATCTCTGCCTTTCATTCAAAATTTAAAATCAATAAAGGACCCCCACATGACCCAACAAAAAGTTACATTAATCACCGGCCAAGACAGAATATGCAAAAAATCATTATAGAAAAACTCAAAGAGCTAAAGCCCATACTGAAAGAACGGTATGGCATAGAAGAATTTGCCGTTTTTGGCAGTGTCGCAAAAGGTAAAGATTCTGAACAAAGTGATGTAGACATAGTTGTTCTTAAAATGAAACTCACAAGCGGATTTAATCTTATACGGGCAAAAAAATTCCTCCAAGAAAGTCTAAAAAAAGAGGTCGATATAGGAACACTTGCATCCATGAAAACATTTATTAAAAATCGAATCAAAAAGGACTTTATCCATGTTTAGCCATAGTAAAGGTGATAGAAAAATCGAACTCTTCGTATTCGATGCATTTATCGCCATTCTTAAAATAAAAAAAGTAGCATCAAAATTTGATAATGCTCAAAGCCTACTGCACAGTTTTACCGATTGGGATAGCGTTATCCGAGAATTTGAAATAGCTGGCGAAGCAAGTAAACATCTCTTGCAAAATAAGTTCCTCAATAAAAGCTACCAAGAAGTAGTCGATTTCAGAAACCATATAACACATCAGTATTTCGGCATAGATGCAGACATCGTGTGGGCAATCATAGGCAACGACTTACACGATTTTGAACAGGCACTCATACAACTCATCGAAAACATGAAACCCGAATTAAAACGCGAGTTAATAACCGCTTTCATCGAAGATAATCGATACTTAGATTTCGTTGTTCAAACACTTACGGAAATAGATCAATGACACAACAGCCCACCACATACTACAAAGCAAAATCCACACCATCCGAGGCGTGCAAGTAATACTGGATGAGGATTTAGCGACCCTCTATGGCGTGGAAACAAAACAACTCAATAAAGCAGTCAGCCGGAATACCGAAAGATTCCCGGATAGGTTTCGATTTCAGTTGACGCAGGGCGAGTACGATCACTTGAAGTTCCAAATTGGAACCTCAAGCCCAGAGGCGCAACATGGAGGCAGAAGGTATCTACCCTACGCCTTCACCGAACAAGGCGTATCAATGCTTTCGGCAGTACTTAGAAGCCAAACAACTAGAACAAGATCTGAAAAAACACAACACACAATATCCACCGATAGACATCAAGCAACTTGACCTTTCGCATGATCGGTTTTTAATTGTGGATGAAAAAGAAGTGTACCACTTTGGAGCCAGCCTGAAGGATCTGGGCAAAAAGTGGTTTGCCGTCTCCAAAATGGACATCGACACATTGGCGGTGATCGGAAAAGTAGACTTGCACGCGAAAGTGCGCCCATGACTGCCCCAGAAAACACCCTAGCCCACAGATTTCTCGCTCCGCTCGAAATGACAGACGACACGGCCAAGCGCGCCGCCTGTAATCCAGAACGCACACTACCCGTCATCTCGAACGCAGTGAGAGATCTCTCTGCCTTTCAAAACCACCCCCGTCAGGCTGCGCCTGCCACCCCTCCCTGAGGGGAATTATCCCTTGCTCGCCTTTCCCTAAAACATGGTACGTCCCCAATCATGCCAAAAGCGACGAGAAGGAAGTGACAGATGAAAGCAACTGAAACAATTAAGATATTTGAAGAAAAAAAAGTCCGAACAGTTTGGGATGACGTACAAGAACAATGGTACGTATCGGTTATCGATGCAATAGAGATATTGACCGGCACTGAGCGCCCAAGAAAATATTGGAGCGATCTCAAAAAGAAGCTTAAAGCTGAAGGCAGTCAACTGTCCGAAAAAATCGGACAGTTAAAAATGCAAGCCGAAGACGGCAAAATGCGCCTGACCGATGTCGCCGACACCGAACAACTCTTTAGACTCATTCAATCGATTCCATCGCCCAAAGCGGAACCCTTCAAACTCTGGCTCGCAAAACTTGCCAGCGAACGGCTAGACGAAATGAGCGACCCAGAACAAACTATCGACAGAGCGCTCAAGCAATACCTCGCACTTGGCTATAGCGAAAACTGGATAAACCAACGCCTAAAAAGCATCGAAATCCGAAAAGAGCTGACCGACGAATGGAAACGCCTTGGCATTAAAGAAGGGCAAGCCTTTGCCACATTGACAGACATCATCACCAAAACTTGGTCAGATAGAAGCACCAAAGAATACAAAACCCTTAAAGGCCTTAAGAAAGAAAACCTGCGCGATAACATGACCAACACCGAACTCATTCTCAATATGTTGGCAGAAGCTTCCACAAAAGACATTTCCGAGGCAGTTAACCCACAAAGTTTTGAAGAGAGTAAAAAAGTAGCGCAACAAGGAGGAAACGTCGCCAAAGTTGCCAGAACCGAACTCGAAGCAAAAACCGGAAAGAAAATCGTCACCAGCCAAAACGCCAAACACCTGCTGGAGAGTAAAAAACAATGAACACCAATAACCACTTCCCCGTACACACCGCAGGACCACGCCCAGGCGACCCTGCTAAGCTCATCGCCAACAGCAACAAACTCCAACAACAAACCAATTGGAAACCCAAATATAACCAACTCACCACCATATGCGAAAGCGCGTATAAGTGGGAACGCGAGCCAAAGTATTGAACAACACTGTCGAAGGGAATTTTCCCTAATCCTGAACTGGAACGGATGAAAAGAATATGAAAACCATCATGCCGACAGACAACCCCATTGAAAACAAAATCCACACCATCCGAGGCGTGCAAGTAATGCTGGATGAGGATTTAGCGACCCTTTATGGCGTGGAAACAAAACAACTCAATAAAGCAGTCAGCCGGAATACCGAAAGATTCCCGGATAGGTTTCGATTTCAGTTGACGCGGGGCGAGTACGATCACTTGAGGTTCCAAATTGGAACCTCAAGCCCAGAGGCGCAACATGGAGGCAGGAGATATCTGCCATACGCCTTTACTGAGCAGGGGGTTTCTATGCTTTCGGCGGTTCTGAGAAGTCAGACGGCAGTTGAGGTCAGCATCAAGATTATTGACAGTTTCGTCAGTATGCGAAAGTTTATCGCATCAAATGCTCATATTTTTTATCGTTTTGAAAGGGTTGAGCAGAGGTTATCTTTACATGATGAGCAGCTAGAGCAGCTACTTGGAGCCATAGAAAACAAGGCTACGCCACCCAAACAACACATCTTCTACGACGGCCAGATTTTTGACGCCTACCTGTTTGCATGTGACATTATCAAAAGCGCCAAAACCACCATCCGGCTGATAGACAACTACATAGATGAAAGTGTCCTAATACTGCTGACCAAAAGAGCCGACAGCGTAAAAGCTACAATCTACACCAAGACCATCTCCAAACAACTAGAACAAGATCTGAAAAAACACAACACACAATATCCGCCGATCGACATCAAGCAACTTGACCTTTCGCATGATCGGTTTTTGATAATGGATGAAAAAGAAGTCTACCACTTTGGAGCCAGCCTGAAGGATCTGGGTAAAAAGTGGTTTGCCGTCTCCAAAATGGACATCGACACATTGACGCTGATCGGAAAAGTAGACTTGCACGCGAAAGTGCGCCCATGACTACCCCAGAAAACACCCTAGTCCACAGATTTCTCGCTCCGCTCGAAATGACAAGTACCACCCGTCATCTCGAACACGCACCGCCTGTAATCCAGAACGCACACAACCCGTCATCTCGAACGCAGTGAGAGATCTCTGTCTTTCATTCAAAATTTAACATTCAAAATTAACAAAGTACCCCACCAAAGCCGAACAAAAACTCGGCTGGAAACGGGAATTCAACCTGCAAAACCTCGTTGATGATATGATGGCAAGCGACCTAAAACTTATGACCAAAGACGTCTATCTCAAGGAAGGCGGCTACAAAACTATGAGCTATTACGAGTAACCAATGACACAACAACAACTATTACAAACACTACGACACGCTCAAAAAGAACTTCAAGCGAACTTCGGCATCGAAAAAATCGCTATCTTCGGTAGCTATGCGCGTAACCAAGCACAGGAAGGTAGTGATGTAGATATCGCCATCCTTCAAACACAAAAGAAAGACTACTTTTCCCGCTTAAAAGCCATCCATTATCTTGAAAAGTTGTTAAATAAAAAAGTAGATATGGGCTATCTCGACACCATGCGAACCATTATCCGCCAACAAGTAGAAAAAGAGATGATACATGTCGAGTAGAAAAGCCGACCTATTCCTATTTGATATATACATCGCAATCGTAAAAATTCAGCACTATGTCAGCGATTTTGCAGATGCAGAGAGCTTAAAAATGACTGCAAAACATGGGACGCTACCATCAGAGAATTCGAAATAATCGGCGAAAGCACAAAAAACCTTATCAAACTGGGCATACTCAACGAAACACATCGCGATATAGTAGACTTTCGCAACGTACTCATTCATGCTTACTTTGCAATAGACGAACATGAAGTATGGGGAATAATCCAAACCTTTACCAAAAGCCAACTCGACCTTACCAACCAAGCCGCAGTCATCGGGTACCACGGCACCATCGAATGGGACACCACCAAACCCGACGGCACCCCCCGCAAACTCATGAACGTGAGCCGACTCGCCAAACTCGGCTGGCAAGCCACCACACCACTCGAAGAAGGAATCAAAAAAGCATACCAAGCATATGGAGAACTGTCATCTCGAACGCAGTGAGAGATCTCTGTCTTTCATTCAAAACTCAAAATTACACATTCAGAATTACGAAAATCTCATGACTTTCGTACAAGACCGCCCCGGCCACGACCACCGCTACGCCATAGATGCCAGTAAAATTCAGCAAGAACTCGGCTGGAAACCACAAGAAACCTTTGAAAGCGGCCTGCGCAAAACCGTACAATGGTATTTAGAGAATGAATGGTGGTGGCAGCCATTACGTGATAAATACAACCGTGAGAGGCTGGGAATGGCAAAAAAACAATCGTCAAGCAGAATCAGCAAATGATAACGCATACCGCAATAGAAATCGTCGCAAAAACTGACTATCGGCAGAAGCTGTTGCCATTGCTTGATGCCCAGTTTCCCCACGCTGCGCATGCGCATCTCGTCAGCCAGTTAACAGAGAGAATTGCAACAACATGTAAAGCAATTGTTCTGGAACACCCCTACCGTGACTATGATTTTTCGAGTGTATTCTCAGAATTTTACGCAAAAAAGCACCGCATGCCCGCACGCGATTGCATGCGATTGCACTTATTTGCAGACACTAATTTTAATGAATACATAGGCTTCTGTGTTGTGCGCGATTCATCAGTAGATAGCTGCGGACGAGCTATAATAGATCCAGCAGCGCTAATGACCGTTGACAATGCGCATATAATTACTTCGTGCTACAAATCACACCTACTTGGGAATGTGTTTGAATGCAACAGTATCCCTTGGATGGCGCAAGATACAGATATTGCAGTATGTGCCCATGTCGCCGCTTGGAGCATCATCAATTATTACGCCAGCAAATACCCACATTATCAACAACGCTCAATAGGCGAAATAGCAGAACAAGTCATTCCCTATCTCGGCAGAAAAACACCATCAGAAGGACTCAACCTATTCCAGATATCAGAGCTATTTTCAGCTAATAGATTTTACCCCCTAATACTCAAGCGCCAATCGCCACAAGATAACGATTTCTTAAGCGCCGTGTTTTCGTATATCGAATCGGGGATTCCAATGGTCGCAGCTATGAAAAAAAGGACATGCCGTTGCTATAGTAGGACATGGTAAGTTTGATTATCAGACTGCACTTCAGGCGAAAGGAGTGACGTTGCATTCCGACTACATTTCTGATTTGATTATATCAGACGATAACCATTTTCCGTTCAACACCATTTCGAAAAACGGAAGCGGAACGCACTCTATGGCCGATCTTGATTTTGTTATCATCCCGCTGTATGAAAAAATGTACCTTAACGCCAATATCGTCCATACAAGAGTGCGAGGACTCATTGACTCTGGCATTCTAGAACTAAGTGATAGCTTAATTGTGAGAACCTACTTGACGTCAATTCGGTCACTCAAGCGTGAAGCTGCCGCCAACAAAAGCATGAACAGCGAGCTTCAGGATATCTTGCTTAAAATTGAAGCGCCACAATTTGTTTGGTGCGCAGATATAGCTACGCCAGAGCAATATCAAGCATTACAAACAAGCGCTCGAATTATTATTGATTCGACAGCAGGCACCTATGAGCGCGACCCTTGGCTACTCTGGCACAATAGAAAGACAATAGCATATCGCGAAAAAAATGGAGCCGCATCGGTTAAAACAGACATTTCACCCTATCCATTGTACCGCAATAACCTGAAGGAGATTTACAGAAAATGAACATCAAAGAACGCTTAGAAACCAAAAGCCCTGATGCAAACAGCATTAAGAGCCTTTCGAATGATGCTTACAAAGAGGCATGCGAAAAATTTATTGACAATAAAATACGCGAAATCACGAAAATATACCAAGACTCCGCGAGCGAAGCTTGGAAACACTACGTTCGGTAGCGAAACCGCGAACGCTTAGGCAGCGGAGGGATAACGTGCAAGAAAATATAACTCAGCAAATTGAATCCTTAAAACCCGAGCTGTATAACAGATTCGGTATAAAAAAGTTGGCTCTGTTCGGTTCATACGCGAAAGGGGAACAAACCGACAAAAGCGACGTAGATATAGTGATCATAGAGATGGAACGAAAAAATGGGTTTTTGATAGCAAAAGCGCAAAGATTCCTGAGTGAACAGTTACAAAAAAAAGTAGACATCGGGCTCCTAAGCGCCATGAACCCATATGTTAAAAAAAACATACAACAGGACATGATTTATGTCTAAGAGAGCAGCAGAATTATACCTGCTGGATATATTCGTAGCGATACTAAAAATCGAAGATACTTCCGGCAAATTCAGCGAAGCCCAAAGCCTATTATACGACTACAATGCGTGGGACAGTGTAATAAGAGAGTTTGAAATTATTGGCGAAGCTACCAAACGGTTAATACACCATGGTATTTTAGACGACTCAAGCAGAGTAGTTGTCGATTTTCGCAACCTCCTGATTCATAATTATTTTGGCGTTGATTGTGAAGAAGTATGGGATGTAATAAAAAGCGATTTGCCGCTATTCAAAGAAACCATAATAGAGAAAATATTTGCCATAGAAATAACGCTCATGAATGAACTGTTTGAAATCTATGAAACCCAAAACAGTTACCTCCCATTTGTCGCACGGGCATTTAAAAGTCTTGCACAGAACCAACAGCCAAAAAATAATCAGCCATTTCGTGGCTAACCTGCCTTTTATTCAAAATTAACAAAGGAGCCCCAATGACCCGCCTAACAACGCTTACATCCGTATCCGAAGGCCACCCCGACAAAATAGCTGACCAAATCTCCGACGCCATCATCGCCGAAGACCCCAAAGCCCGCGTCGCCTGCGGAAGCGCATCCGCCTTTAAAGCATAATTCCATGTCATTCCGTACTTGATGCGGAATCCATGCCCTTAGCTTAGCTGTTTTTCATTAAAAGTTTAACATTCAAAACTATAAGGTTACACATGAACACACTCTCTCTCATCGGCCGCACAAAAGAACTCTTTTCCGGCGATATATGTACCTACGCCACCGAGCTTTCTGAAATAGTTTCCAACTCCACATTCCTCGTTATTGGCGGTGCAGGAAGTATCGGGCAAGCAGTCAGCAAAGAAATATTCAAAAGAAACCCACGCAAACTGCATATTGTTGATATTTCAGAAAACAACATGGTGGAACTGGTACGCGACATTCGGAGTAGCTTTGGGTACATTGACGGTGATTTTGCCACCTTTGCACTTGATATTGGCAGTAACGCGTATGATGCCTTCATAAAACATCATGGACAGTACGACTACGTACTCAACCTTTCTGCCCTCAAACATGTACGGAGCGAAAAAGACCCATACACACTGATGCGGATGATAGAAACGAATATTTTCAATACCGATAAAACCCTACAACAATCAATCAACAATGGTACAAAAAAATACTTTTGCGTAAGTACCGATAAAGCCGCCAATCCCGTTAACATGATGGGAGCCAGCAAGCGAATAATGGAAATGTTCGCTATGCGTCAATCTGAGCAAATCAATGTTTCCATGGCACGATTCGCCAATGTTGCCTTTAGCGATGGCAGCCTTCTGCATAGCTTTAATCAACGGATACAAAAACAACAACCAATCGTTGCCCCCAATGATGTAAAAAGATATTTCGTCACACCTCAAGAATCGGGCGAGTTATGTCTAATGAGTTGCATCTTTGGTGAAAATCGCGATATCTTTTTCCCAAAGCTCAGTGAGAACTTGCACCTGATTACTTTTGCCGAAATAGCTATCAAATACCTAGAGGCATTAGGCTATGAACCTTACTTGTGTAAAGACGAAGATGAAGCGAGAGAATTTTTTATTAAAAATTCAGAATTAAATATTCAAAATTTAAAACAGTGGCCATGCCTGTTTACCGCGAGCGATACAACCGGCGAAAAAGACTTTGAAGAATTCTTTACCGACAATGAAACCCTTGACATGAATAAATTTGCGAACATCGGCATAATCAAAAACCAAGCTCTGTATGATAATGAAAAACTCAATGATTTCGAAAAAGTCATCAAAAAATTCCAAGCTACACTCGCTTGGACAAAAGAAGAAATACTTGCTGAGTTTTTTAAACTTATTCCCAACTTCGGGCATAAAGAAACCGGAAAATACCTCGATGGAAAAATGTAATGCATCAAATAATTGAATTTATTCGACAAACATTTAACACACAGGACTTTATCCCCCTCCACGAGCCACGATTTATTGGCAACGAAAAAAAATACCTTAACGACTGTATCGACACCACATACGTTTCGAGCGTTGGCAAGTACGTTGATGAGTTTGAATCGCAAATCGCCCACTATATTGGGAGTAAGTACGCTGTTGCCACCGTCAATGGCACCTCCGCCTTGCATATTGCCCTGAAACTTGCAAATGTTAGCCAAGGTGACGAAGTAATCACGCAACCATTGACATTCATAGCTACATGTAACGCAATAAGCTATTGCCAAGCCAGCCCTGTGTTTGTCGATGTTGATATCGACACCTTAGGCATGAGCCCACATGCCTTAGAGCAATTTTTAGAAAAACACTGCCAGCGCATAAACAATCAGTGCCACAACCGTACTACCGGAAAAATAATCAAAGCATGCGTTCCAATGCACACCTTTGGGCACCCTTGCCGTATCGAAGAAATCAAAACAATATGCGATGACTGGTACATCACAGTAATTGAAGATGCTGCCGAATCTCTTGGAAGTTATTATAAAGGGCGCCACACAGGAACCTTTGGCAAACTAGGCACACTCAGCTTTAACGGCAATAAAATTATTACCAGCGGAGGTGGTGGCGCTATAGTGACCGACGACGAAGCCCTCGCCAAAAAGGCAAAACACCTTACCACTACCGCCAAGATACCCCACCCCTACGAATATGTGCACGACGAAACAGGGTATAATTACCGCTTGCCCAATATTAACGCCGCATTACTCGTGGCACAGCTAGAAAACCTTGAAAACTTTCTGCGCTCTAAACGAGAATTAGCACGAATATACAGTAGCTATTTCGCAAACACTGAAATACAGTTTATAAAA
Organism: Chrysiogenes arsenatis DSM 11915; assembly: GCF_000469585.1. Classification (NCBI taxonomy): domain Bacteria; kingdom Pseudomonadati; phylum Chrysiogenota; class Chrysiogenia; order Chrysiogenales; family Chrysiogenaceae; genus Chrysiogenes; species Chrysiogenes arsenatis. The sequence continues at coordinate 92,192 of NZ_AWNK01000008.1, read as the reverse complement.
GAACCCCAAAGCTCAAGCTCGAATTATTGGTTACAAGCTGTTATGCTTAAAGATGAAAAACAACGAAATGAATTTTTAGAATACACCAATAAAAACGGCGTTATGACGCGCCCAATTTGGCGATTGATGAATAAACTGGAAATGTATAAAAATTGCCAGTGTAGCGATCTAAAGAACTCAAAATACCTAGAAGAGAGAGTTGTGAATATTCCAAGCTCGGTACGAATATGAAAAATGATTATATAATCCTCATCGGTGGTGGCGGTCATTGCCACAGCGTGATAGATGTTATTGAACAACAAAACCGGTACCATATATACGGTATCGTTGATAAAAAAGAAAATATCGGCAATAAAGTTTTAGGCTACCCAGTTATAGGCGATGATGAAGATTTGCCAGAATTAGCAAAAGTATGCCCCAAAGCGATCATCACCATAGGGCATATTCGTACCAATGAAATACGCGTAAAAATATTTCACTTATTAAAAAAGCTTAATCTCGAACTCCCAACAATCATTTCTCCACTCGCATATGTCTCAAAACATGCCACTATTGCTGAAGGGACAGTTGTTATGCACCATGCTCTTGTAAATGCAAACGCTAAAATAGGGGTTAACACTATCATCAACAGCAAAGCGCTTATAGAACATGACGTTACTGTAGGTGACCACTGCCACATATCAACCGCTAGCGTGTTAAACGGCGGTGTTACCGTTGCAAATAACACTTTTTATGGCAGCAATGCCACCTCAAAACAAAATATAATCATCAATGACTTTATCAAAGCGGGGAGTGTTGTAAAATGAATTCCGTTTTTATCATCGCCGAAGCCGGCGTAAATCATAATGGCTCGCTAGGTTTAGCCAAACAACTCATTGAAATAGCCGCGAAAGCGGGTGCTGATGCTGTAAAATTTCAAACCTTTCAAGCCAATACGCTTGTCAGTAAAAAAGCACAAAAAGCAGAGTATCAGAAACAAACAACCGATGCCCAAGAATCACAATACGATATGATAAAGAAACTTGAACTTACCGAAGCGATGCATATTGAACTCATTAACCACTGCAAACATCATCAAATCGAATTCCTATCCACTCCGTTTGATAACAATAGCATTGATTTATTAAATAAACTCGGCATGAATACCTTTAAAATTCCCAGTGGAGAAATCACCAATTTGCCCTACTTGCGTCACATTGGTGAATTGCAAAAACACATTATCTTATCAACTGGCATGGCAGACCTCGGTGAAGTAGAAGATGCCCTTGATATTTTGGTAGCATCTGGTACGCCACTAGAGAATATTACCGTACTTCACGCCACAACCGAATACCCTTGCCCCATACAAGAAGTGAACCTACGCGCTATGCAAACTATCAAACAAGCTTTTGGAGTGAAAGTTGGCTATTCCGACCATACTCAAGGAATCGAAATCCCCATCGCTGCCGTTGCCATGGGAGCAACCATAATCGAAAAACACTTTACACTCGACCGCAATATGGAAGGGCCAGACCATAAGGCAAGCTTAGAACCCGCAGAATTACAAGCAATGGTTGATGCCATACGCAATATCGAAAAAGCTCTTGGTGATGGTAAAAAAAAACCTACCTCAAGCGAAGCAAAAAATAAGCCTGTCGCAAGAAAAAGCCTCGTTGCAGCAAAAACGATAAAAGTAGGCGAAATATTAAACAGTGATAACGTATGCATTAAACGACCAGGAAATGGCATAAACCCTATGCGTTGGGATGAAGTAATGGGAACCAAGGCAATCAAGAATTATAACGAAGATGATTTGATTTAAGGAGAGCAGTTTGGAGCTAATTAGCAAAACCACAGAAAGAACAAGCGGTGGAAAATTTCCACTGGTGAGATAAAATGACTAAACGTAAAATATGCATAATCACCGGCACCCGCGCTGAATATGGGCTTTTGTATTGGTTAATGAAGGCTATTGCAACCGACAACGATTTTGAGTTGCAATTGATAGTTACCGGCATGCATCTTTCGCCAGAGTTTGGCCTGACATACAAGGAAATCGAAAAAGAATTTCGTATCGATAAAAAAATCGAAATGCTCCTTTCTTCTGATACCCCCATTGGAATATCAAAATCAATTGGCCTAGCCCAAATTGGCTTTGCCGAAGCCTATGCAGAGATCAAGCCTGATATGGTTGTAGTTCTTGGCGATAGATATGAGATATTTGCAGCCGCCTCAGCTGCGATGATCGCACGCATTCCTATTGCCCACTTACACGGCGGCGAAACTACCGAAGGGGCTTTTGATGAAGCAATCCGCCATAGCATTACAAAAATGGCGCACTTACACTTTACGGCGGCAGAAGAATACCGCAATAGAGTTATTCAACTCGGCGAACACCCCTCAAGAGTCTTTAATGTAGGAGGACTAGGGATAGAAAACATTAAACGTTTGCGACTTTTGAGCCGCGAAGAGTTCGAAAAATCAATTAACTTTACTTTAAATAAAAAAAACATACTGGTCACCTTTCATCCAGTCACGTTAGAACAACAAACGGCTCAAGCTCAATTTCAAAGCCTCTTAGATGCCATTAGCGAACTGCGTGACACGCACATAATTTTTACAAAAGCCAACAGCGACACCGATGGAAGAATTATCAACCAAATGATAGATGATTATACAAACTGCAATCTGCAAAAGTCAGTTAGCTTTACATCACTCGGGCAACTGCGTTATTTAAGTGCCCTGCAATATGTTGACGCAGTTGTTGGCAATAGTTCAAGTGGGCTCATCGAGGCACCAAGCTTTAAGATTGGGACTATCAATATAGGTGATCGGCAAAAAGGACGCATAACTGCAACAAGCGTTATCGATTGCATACCTACGAAAGAAGGAATTTCCAACGCATTTAAAGAACTATATTCTCATGATTTCCAGAAAACCCTCACGCAAACACAGAATCCTTATGGTGATGGATGTGCGAGCGAAGAAATAGTCAAAATAGTAAAACAAGTGGAGATAAGTTCGCTTCTAAAGAAAACATTTTACAATATAGGTTTAACCAATGAAAAATAACATTGACCATCTTAGAATCACACCCAATGCAAGCATGCATTATGCGTTACAGGTAATTGACAAAGGTGCGGTACAAATAGCTCTTGTGGTCGATGAAGTTGGGAAATTACTCGGCACGCTTACTGATGGAGATATCCGTAGAGGCCTGCTGAAAGGTTTGTCGCTTGAAAGCTCAGTTGAGTCAATTTACTACCGCACACCTACAGTAGCAATGGTAACAGATACCAATGAAGCTATTCTACAAATAGCCTTACGCAAAAAGCTCCATCAAATTCCTATCATCAACGAAGAGGGTAAAGTTGTCGCTCTACGAGAGATAGATGACCTTGTACAACCAAGTCAAAAAAGCAATAAAGTAGTCTTAATGGCTGGTGGACTCGGGAAGCGATTGGGCGACTTAACCCGTAACACCCCAAAGCCGATGCTAAATGTCGGCAATAAGCCTATCCTACAAACCATAATTGAGTCTTTTTCCAAAAGTGGCTACACAAGCATAGTTCTCAGCGTGAACTACTTATCACACAAGATTGAAAACTATTTCGGTGATGGCAGTAATTTTGGCGTAACCATCGAATACGTTCATGAAACGGAGCGTATGGGAACCGCTGGAGCATTAAGCTTAATGCGCAATATGCTTTCAGAACCGTTTTTTGTTATGAATGCAGACTTATTAACCAATGTTGATTTTGAAAAACTTCATCAGTTTCATATTATGCAAAACCCTGTGGCCACTATGGCAGTACGCGAATATGATTTCCAAGTCCCATATGGTGTAGTGAATATAGAAGACGACAGGGTTACATCAATCATTGAAAAACCAGTGCATAAATTTTTTGTAAGCGCTGGCATATATATGTTGTCGCCAGCCGTTCTAGAATATGTGCCGGATGGACATTTTTTTGATATGCCAAGTCTTTTTGATAAACTCATTCAAGAAGGGCAATATGCATCTTCTTTTCCTATACATGAATACTGGTTAGATATTGGGCGGATGAGTGATTTCGAGCGCGCCAATGATGAATTTAATGGGGTGTTTTAATGTATAAAGGAAAAAGTTTTTTGGCGATTATACCAGCACGAGGTGGAAGTAAAAGATTGCCAAGAAAAAATGTACTTGATCTTGCTGGCAAACCACTTATTGCTTGGACAATTGAAGCTGCTCAGAAGTCCAAATTTATTGATAGAGTTATTGTTTCTACTGATGACGCTGAAATAGAAGCAGTAGCTCATAAATGGACAACAGAAACTATCAAACGCCCATCTTCTCTTGCAACAGACACCGCAACAAGCGTAGATGTTGTGTTGCATGTCATCGAGGCAGTTGAAGAAAAATATGACTATGTAGTACTACTGCAACCAACGTCGCCACTAAGGACAACCATTCATATTGACGAGGCAATAGAGCTTTTAATTGAAAAAAGTGCTGATGCCATAATTTCTGTGTGCGAAGTTGAACACAATCCATTGTGGTGTAATACTATTCCAGAAGATGGTAGCATGCAGAGCTTTATAAAGGATGAGAGCAAAAATAAACGGAGCCAAGATTTGCCTAAATACTATAGACTTAACGGTGCTGTATATATTTGCAATACAAGAAAGCTTCTCAACGAAAAAAACTTTTTTTTAAATGATAATATCTACGCATATATGATGGCAAAGTACAACTCAATAGATATAGATACCGATATAGATTTTATTGTAGCAGAAGTAATAAAAGGAACTATTCATGTATAATACCGAATTATGCGAAATAGCAGATTCATACGCAAACGGGCGGCAGAGAGGGATGTGTATCCTGTTACATCGCCATGGCGAGTACACTCGCACTAAGCAAAATAAACGCGCACGTAGAGTCGTCTGTCGAATGCAAACAATGCTGGAAAAAGTCACGAGCATGGCCATTCGAATGGTTCGTTTATGAAAAAGATAGGTTTAATATTCGAAAATAACAAAGAATTAGTAGAGCTGCTTGCGGTATTGGAGAATCTACAAAAAAATGATAAAATTTATTACATAAAGATAATATCCCCAACAAATATTTACATGGATTCTAAAGCAAATGAGTTGCTTTCGCAACTTAGCGAAAACACAGAAGTCTTCTATTTACAAGCACCTACGAAAAAAGAATATTTCGAATTATCTAAACTTGAAAAAATTATATTTTTATTGAAAACACGAAAAATAATAAAAAATTACTTCAATGATGTTTGCTTAGTGCTATCTGGAGTTCAGACAATTTTTTCTAGAATCATGTACAAAGCAACAAGAAGATATCGCATCCCCTTTTTTGTATATCATCGACATCTGATCTTTTCATGTCCGCAGAACAGTACTAATCGACTTTGCAGCAATTCGTTAATCCAATCATTACTTTTTATGTTTAATTTAGATGAATTTTTTATACCTACACCAAATGTAGGTTTTGCTGATAAGTATCTAGTGCTAGGGGAACTTAATAAAAAATATTTAATGGATCATAAAGTAGCAGATGAGGCTGTGCATGCTACTGGCTCATTGGAATATGATAATATCAGCAGAATCAATATCCCGATACATGAAGATAAGCGTACTAAGGTATGTTATGTAACAAGCTCATTTGAGCGGGCAGGGAATCAACTTGGCGAAAAAAATCAAGTTTATAAGATTGAAAAAATCATAGAGTTTATTAAGAATAACGACGTATATGAACTGGCTATTAGAGTACACCCAAGAGAGAGATATCAGAAATATCAATACCTACAAGAAAAATATCCGTTCATAAAATTGGAATATCCTATAGGGAAAAGTGTTATTGAAGACTTAGCGCACTATGATTTAATAGTTGGATGGTTCTCAACAGCTCTGTTCGAAATAGCCCTATTAGGTAAACCGATTTTATTTTATTGCTTAAATAACGAAATTGATGAATACAAGGCTATTTTGGAGCATATTCCTCCCAGTCTCGTAATATCAAATCTTGACAATGGCCTAGCCGGGCATCCTTTCGATGCCAAAAAGATCATTTTGTACGATAGAAATGAAAAAGCAGCTGACAGAATTGTAAATATATTGAAAAAACAATTAAATGCATAAAGCACTGTCGGTCGATCAACAAAGGGTATTAAAAAATATTATTTCCCTTTTTGCATTACAGGGCACTAATTATATACTACCACTATTAACAATACCTTATTTAGTGCGAGTATTGGGACTAGAGTATTTTGGATTATTAGCTTTTGCGACAGCATTTACAATGTACTTTATGGTACTTACTGATTATGGTTTTAACTTATCTGCAACAAATCAAATAGCTATAAATAAAGAAAATAAGCAAAAAGTTAATGACATATTCGTATCGGTTTTGACTATCAAATTTATACTAGCTATTTTTGGGTTTTTTATTATGATAGGGATAGTTTCTTTGATACCAAAATATCAAAGTGATTTAAATGTATTTATATTTATATATGGGATGGTAGTTGGTCAAGCTTTGATACCTCTTTGGCTATTTCAAGGTTTAGAGACTATGAAATACATGACATATTTTAATATATTGGCAAAGTTTATCGCTACAGGATCTATTTTTATTTTTGTTCAAGAGCAGAGTGATTATTTCTTGGTGCCAATATTAACTTCGTTAGGATTTATAACAGCTGGGTTATTTTCACTTTATTGGGCATTTAGAGAATTCAATATGAAGTTTTATGTACCTTCTCAAACACAATTGGTAATACAATTAAAAGATGGCTGGCATGTATTTATCAATAATGTTTTTGTAAATTTATACTCTACTACCAATACTGTTATCTTAGGATTGTTAACAAATAATACAATAGTTGGCTACTATAGTCTTGCAGAAAAAATTGTAGGTGCTATATCTGGACTTTTCGTTCCTGTTACGCAAGCACTTTACCCATATATGTCTTCTGTTTTTAAAGAAAATAAAAATAAATTTAGAATTATTTTTCATAAGACTATATTGTCTTATTTTATAATATCTATAGTTTTGTCATTATTTGTTTTTACTTTAAATGAACAAATAATAAAGCTAATTTCTGGTGATGTAAACTATAATATTTCATCTATTTTATATATTTTGAGTTTTTACTTAATGATTAGCTCACAGGGTGCTTTATTTACTCAAATGTTTATTATTAAAGCAAAAACAGACTTATTTTTGAAAGTAGTGAAATATACTTTATTCACAAATATTATTTTAATATTGCCATTGGTTTATTTATATGATGGTGTAGGTTTGGCATATGTTGTTGTATTTTCACAATTTGTACATATGTTTTTTAATTTGAAATATTATATAAGGACTCTCTAATTTGAAAAATAAAATACACAATATATCAGTAGTGAAATATGATGTAGCTAACGGGTTAAGCGGAGTACTTAAAAATTATAGAAATATATTTGCTGAGGATATGACATTTAGCCAACCAGGAACTATAAAAAGTAATTCAAAAAAAATTAAAACAAATAGTCAAAGTAAAGTCTTTACTTTCTTAAAGAATATTAAATTATTGAAATATTTATCATTTTTCTATTACGCTAGAATAGCTTTCAATAAATTACAAAAAGAAAATATTCAAAAAAATGATTGGATACTTTTTCATGATCCATTTAGTTTATTTTATGCAACGGTTTTAGATAAAGTTAGAATTAAAAAGTTACATAATAATTTAATATTTTTTAATCATTCTATAGGTGATCCGAAAGAACAAATTGATTATCGTTATGATTGTTGGTTCACAAGATTAATTACTAAATTTATTTTTAAGTTTATTCGTACAACATTAAATACTTCACATATCTTAAACTTATCTCAATCAGCACTAGATAATTTTAATTCAACTTATGGAATTTCTCACTTAAACACTTTTGTTATAGAAAACTATTTGCCAAGTAAAGGCAAGGTAAATTCTGAATCTGATTTTGACAACATTAATATTTATATAGTTGGGACAATTTCTAAAATCAAGCGACAGATTGAAATTTTAAATCAATTACCAAAAGATTTTTACAATATTAAACTTGCAGGATCTATAATGGATGGCTTTTCGATGCATGATATTGAGAAAATACCTTGCGCAGAATATCTCGGAATTCTTCATAAACCATACGAGATGTTTAAAAAAGGAGATATTTTGCTATCAGTAAGTTCTAGTGAGGGATTACCTTTAAGTATGATTGAAGCACTTAGGGAAGGCTGTGTTATATTAGCTACGGATGTCGGAGGCTGCAATAGAGTTTGCATCAATGGAAAAAATGGAATCTTATTACATAAAGATTTTAAAATCAGTGAATTAATAGAATCGCTAGATAATATTATTCCTGATAAAAAGCTTATAAAACAATACTCAGATTATTCTTTAAACCTTTTTGAACAACACTATTCATCTAAATCAGGTTATGATTTTTTTAAGAGGTATTTTAACACCAATGAATATTGATGTAAAAAAAATACTAATTTTTATGTATATTATAGTTCCTACTATTTTTTACTTAATTCCATTAATTGTTTATTTTGTTTTTGGGGAATTCTGTGTATTTTTTTCTTCAAAATATTGTACAAATTTTAATGAGTTGATTAGTTTATTGATTGGACATTTTTTATTAGGAACATTGGTTGTATTGACATTAAAGAAATCTAAATATGATCTGAAGTTCAAAAAAGAGTCTTTGCATTTAAATTTTTTAGCTTTAATAATTCTAGTTGGAGTTTCTATTTCATCAGGAATTGTTCAAGCATTATTATTTAGTTTATTTTTCGTTGTAATGGCTAATATTAGTATATCCAAAATGTTTGCTTTATTATTATTAATAGTTTCATTTCTAGTTCTTATCCTTTTTGAACAAAGAACTTTATTGGTTTTAGTTTCCATTATAGTATTTATTAAATTTATAGCTTCAAGAACTTATTTTCAATTATTTTTATTAGTATTATTTGCAATCTTTATGCTTGTATATGTTCTACAACCATTAAGATATGGGCAAATTCCTTTTTCTGAATATCAAAATGTAACTATGGCTCTAGGGTATTTGTATCAGCACCTTTCACCAGTATATTACACAGCATATTTAGCAAATTCAATTGATTTTTCTACTGTTAAGTTATTGGTTGAATTTATTCCTCTTGGTAAATCAATATTTGGAGAACCAGGTGCTGCAGAATTTATATCACAACAAGGACTAGCAGGTAGTTTTTTAGATGAAGGATTGAGGCTTGGTAGTAATTCTAGCATGTACTTTTCTATAATAGGAATACCGATATTGTTATTTATTGTAAGCATAATAAAATTTGAAATTGAATTTTTAAAATCAAAAATTTTAACTAATTCAATTTTACTCTATTTAGTTGTTCAAGGATCATTTTTTATCAGAAGGTCATTCGCATCATATATGATTGATATATTGCTTATTACATTTTGGGTAGTAATTATTAGCATAATTATTCAAACAATAAAAAAAAGGAAACAAAGATATGATATTTAATAATATTTCTAGACTAATAAAGACTAAAATTTGTATCATCGGTAGCGGTATCGGTGGTGGAACACTAACTCAAAAACTAACAGAAGAAAATAAAGAGTTCGTCATCATAGAAGCTGGTGAGTGGAGTGGAGATAGTGAGAATGTTTCTTATGAAAATAGAGGGCTTGATTTTGGAGTGAGAAGTACTACTACTGTACAAATAGGTGGTACTAGTAATCTTTGGCATGGTGTACTTGCACCTCTTGATAAGATAGACTTTAAAAAAAGAGACTGGATACCAAAAAGTGGATGGGCTATAAATTTAGAAGAATTGGAGCCTTACTACAAAAAAGCTAGTGAAGTTCTCAAAGTAGAAAAGTATGAGTATTTTGAAAAAGATAGTTTAAGTGATGAACTCAAAACTCAGCTAGATAATCTAGTTTGCAATAGAGAGTATCTTAAAAATAAGCTTTTTCAACAATCAGTTCCTCATGTAAATTTTAAAGATGTGGTAAAAAAGATATGTGAACATAGTGATAAACAACATCTTTACTACAACACTACAGCACTAGAATTTATTAACGAAAATGGAAAAATTTCTAAGCTAAAAGTTGGAAATAGTGATGGCAGTTTTTCATATGTAGAAGCTGATGAGTTTATTGTGTGTAGTGGCGCACTTGAAACTCCAAGATTGCTTTTAAACTCACATATTGAAAATGAAAATATCGGTAAATATCTTATGGATCATCCTATGGGAAATCTTTGTCAATTGGAGTTTTTAAATCCATCTAAATACCCAATATACTCAGATACAAAATATAGCTCAAATATGAAGATAAAAACGGGGCTTGAACTAACCGATGAAAAACAAAAAGAGCTAAAACTACCAAATCATAACTTTTATTTAAGACCTTCATTTGTAAAGGGTATCGATAATGAATCTGAGAAAGTGAAGCTTTCTTTGTTGGCTTTTAAAGATGGTGGAGTCAGTGTAAAAGATGTATGGAAAGTAATTACAAATATAAATGTGATCAGACAAATAGTAGCTTATAAGTTTTCACTTGATGTGACTTTTAAATATGCTGATTTATTTTTCGTAACAGAACAAATACCAAATGAAAATAGTTATGTAGGCTTATCACAACAAAAAGATAAATGGGGATATAAGAAATCACTCGTAAAATGGCAAGTAAGTGATGAAGATATTCAGAGTGTAAAAATATGGTTTGAACTCCTTCTAACTGAACTTTTTCCAAAAGAGTATTATAAATTTACGCACACATTGGACGATTTTAACTGGGAAGAGATATTTACAAGTGCTATCCATCATGTAGGGACTTGTAGAATGGGACATGATAAAAATGAAGGGGTAGTAGATAAAAATCTAAAAGTATTTGGAATAGATAATCTTTATGTATGTGATGGTTCTATCTTTACAACAGCTGGAAATGTGAACAATGGATTGACAATATCTGCTTTTGCTTGCAGATTGGCAGAGCATTTAGGAAGTGATAAATGAGAGTATCAGTCACAGGTGGAAGTGGATTTATTGGAAGTAAGTTTATAGAACTATTTGCTGATAAATTTAAGAGTATTAAATCGCTAGATAGTAAGAGTTTCCCATTGGATAATTATGAACAGATTTTGGATGCTACAAAAGATATAGATATATTGGTTCATACAGCATTTGACCATAACTATAAAAATAATATATCAGGAATAAAAAATATTTTAAAAGCTTGTGAGCAAAATGGTATTAAAAAACTGATACATATAAGTACAGTTTCTGTCTATGAACCAGATGCTAAAGGAGTACTTAATGAAAACTCGCCTTACTCAAAACTCAACGACCCATATTCAAAAGAAAAAAGAAAAATCGAGCAAGAGATAGAAAAGTATAAAAACAGAGCTTTTGATATAATCATTCTCCAACCAACGATTGTATATGGATTAGGTGGAAACTGGACTAAATATGCTCTTCATGTATGTAAAGCTAAAGAAGTACGACTATCAGACAGCGGAAATACGGTTTGCAATGCAGTACATGTAGATGATGTAGCAAATGCTATATATCAATCATGTCTAAGTAATGTGAAGTTTGAAAAATTCTTGATAAGTGGAAAGGGCACAATTACATGGAAAGAATTTTATTCAAGACATTGTGAATTGTTAAGAGAACTCAACTTACCATCAAATTGCGATATACAAAATAGTACAAATGAAAATGAATTTCATAAAAAGAAGTTGGTTGATGTGGTATTTCAACTATGGTTTAAAACACCATTTGGTAATGTATTTGATCTGATGATTGGAGTACTTAAAAAACTTAGAGCTAAAAGTTATTCAAATACTAATAGTAAAGAAGAGTTGAAAGAATTTTTACAAAGTGAAGTGAGTGAAAATATACTTGAGCCTTTGGCTATTACTAAAAAAGTACATGATTGTGATTTTGAAATTGAGAGCTCAAAAGCTAAGGAACAGCTTAAATATCAGCCTTTAGTCAATTTTGATGATGGCATGTCTTGTTTTAAAAGAAATCTCATTAAGATTCTGAAATGAAATTTTCTGTATTACTATCTATTTACCATAAAGAGGCTCCAGATTTCTTTAACCGCGCAATGCGGAGCATTTGGGATGAGCAGAGCGTCAAACCAAATGAAATTGTATTAGTTCAAGATGGCCCACTTACGCAAGATTTATATGATGCAATTAATACTTGGAAAGAGAAGCTTGGAGGAGTCCTAAAATGCGTTCCGCTACAAGAAAATGTTGGTTTAGGTGACGCGCTTAACATTGGAATTAAAAATTGCAGTTTTGACCTTATCGCAAGAATGGACACTGATGACATATCAATGCCAGATAGATTTCAAAAGCAGCTAGAAGTATTCGAAAAAATGGATATTGATGTTTGCAGCTCATGGGTTAGCGAATTTAGCACCAATGAATTGGCGGTTGATTCTGTCAGGAAAGTTCCTGAGCTACATAGTGATATTGTTGTTTTTGCCAAATCTCGCTGCCCACTCAATCACCCTGCTGTGATGTATAGAAAATCTATCATTGAGCAGGCAGGCAGCTATAAAAAAATGATGTGGTTTGAGGACTATTATCTTTGGGCAAGATGCATAATGATTGATGCAAAACTATATAACATCCAAGAGCCGTTAGTGCACATGAGAGCTGGTCTAGGCCAACTTGAGCGTAGAAGCGGCCTTGAGTACGCCATTGCTGAATTAATATTCCTTTGGGAACTTCGAAATATGGGGTATTTATCTAACATACTTTTCTTACGGGGAGCGATTTTAAGATTCGTGTCGAGAATACTACCTAAGGTCTTGGTTCGTAAAATATATAACATCCTCCGCGACTAGGAGCCTGTCAACATACTAACATCCCGCATTTCCGCCCGTGCGCAACGTGGCGAAGTTAAAGTATTTAAAATTAGCAACTTGAGCTACTGGCATCGTTACGGCGATCTTACAACGAAAATCCCTAATCTGTTGATAAGAAATAGCTTATAGCAATTCTCGTTACAGTTACCCGTGAATGCAGGTTACATGCTGCCTGGTATACTTCCCTTTTGGAAGCAAGACAGTAGAAGCAACAACAGGACGGCCACGTTAAAATGCATAGATTGCGCCAGACGAATACTGTGATCCAGCCGTAAGAGAATAGAGCTTGACGTATTGATGTGCGACCCAAAAGCCTATATGACGAAGTAAATGTGGATGGTGCCCGCAATATTTGTGCGTTGGCGCGGCAGAAGGGAATTCAGCATATTGTATTTACCAGTAGTGTGGCGGTGTATGGCTTTGCCCCTGCTGGCACGGATGAGTCTGGTGCTATAAATTATTTTAATGACTATGGTCGTACAAAGTGGTTGGCAGAAGGTATTTTCCGCGAATGGCATGCTGAAGATCCACAGAACAGGACTTTAGTTATTGTGCGCCCGACGGTGGTTTTTGGTGAGCAAAACCGTGGCAATGTGTTTAATTTACTGCGGCAGATTGCTAGTGGAAAATTTATCATGATTGGCGATGGAACGAATTGTAAATCGATGGCGTATGTCGAAAATGTAGCGGCTTTTTTAGAGCATAGCCTGAGTTTTGTGCCAGGCGTGCATGTGTATAATTACATTGATAAGCCTGATTTTGATATGAATACCCTTGTTGGTATTGTGCGCAATAAGCTTGGCAAAGGTGGTGGGGTTGGCACGCGCCTTCCATATTGGGCTGGTTTGTGCGCGGGCTATGTGTTTGATGCGTTGGCAAGTGTTACGGGAAAGTCGTTTCCGGTGAGTAGTATTCGGGTAAAAAAATTCTGTGCTACTACTCAGTTTGAAACGTCTTTAGCCCAGACTGGCTTTATTGCTCCGGTTCCGTTGTCTGAAGGTTTACAGCGGACGGTGAGTTATGAGTTTTTAGAGGAGCATGACCGGAGTCAGGTGTTTTTCACGGAATAGGGATAGATTATTTTGTATTGGCGCGAATGGTCAGTTTGGGTTTGAGCTGATGCGTGTTTTGGGTGATAAGGCTGTGGGTGCTGGCCGTTGCACGCTGGATATTTGTAATGAAAATGGTGTGTTGGTTGGGTAATGTTGAATAAAAGGCAGAGATCTCTCACTGCGTTCGAGATGACGGGTGAGTAGAGTTCGAGATGACGGGTGGTGTTCGAGATGACGGGTTAGTAGAGTTCGAGATGACAGTCGCGTGCTTGGTGGTCTTTTTGTCATTTCGAGCGAAGCGAGAAATCTCATGAAAAAGGCAGAGCTCTCTCACTGCGTTCGAGATGGCTAAGGAGTTGTGAGTGAGATAACGGTTGGTATGTGCAATAGCGGTGCAGCAGAGCCATCAAGGGAGTTCAACCACTTGATGGTGTTTGCGCATCGAAAATTATAATAAGCTGAAAAAAATCGGGCAGTTTTTTGGTTCCCTTCAGCCGTTTGTGATGCAATAATAGTCCTACGAGAGAGTAGGGCAGTGCCGTACTGTAGCGTAAATTGAAGTGAGACCCCAAAAATTGCATGCAGTTCTTGATGTATAAATAATTATTCTGTGTCTTCAAAAGGAGTATGCATGTTTGAGAAGCTTGGTTCTATACTTAAGAAGAAAAAAGAGATCCCTTCAAGCATCGAAAAGCAGGAACAACTAAAAGTCGATCTGGTTGCGCGCTATTGCAATGGTAATGTTAGTTTGCAACGCGGAAATTTTATTACACAAACGGAGTTGGCCAAAAAAGAGCAAGGTATCTTTGCTCACAGATTTGTGTAGGCTCCTGTTTTGCTATTTACTGAAGTGCACAAGGCCAAAATCACAAAGCTTATCTAGGTATTCAGGGCTGCGGAAAAGTAGCTTAAGCACTCTGAGCACGATACCAACGAACTTTCCATTCCGTCTATCAATCAGCTTCGTTATGTTGCGTTTCATCTGATAGAGTCTCTTGACTCAGGCAGTAGCAAAAAGGTTGAAGAAGAGCTTGAAAAAGCCATAAACCACGCCCAAAGAGCTCGGTTTGATGCTGTCGAAATAGGGATTGTGTATTATCTGGAAAAGATCAAAATCTTTCAGGAAGATTACAGCACCTATACAAGAGACACTGGAGGTGCTACCGAACTATATCGATCATCTCACAAAAGCACAAAATGCTTCAGATCAGCTCCAGTCAATCAAAGATCATGAAAAAGATCGCGAAGAATACTATCAAGATACAGCACCCTATTATCAGGCGCTTAAAGATGTCTATCTGTCATTCCAAACTGCTATCCCGCTAATTAATAAAAAGATAGAAGAAAACAACGATAAAAGCAGAAGAGACAATAAGAGATTTATTATCAATGCAGGGCTGACATTGCTGGGGATTGTGGCAATGGTCTTGCTGGCTGTACTTGCAAGTTAAGCCTAGTCAAAATGATACGCTAAGGTCTTTTATTGAGTTAACCAAATCACATGATAAGAACATGAAGCATGGGTGAATAGCCAACGATTAAGGCTTGAAATTTGACAGGATAATTAGATATCATCTAATTATCCTGTCAAATCGTGAGGTTTTTGTGGATGTGTTGCTGCAACCTTATGAGGGTTTGGTGATCCGGCATTCAACACTTTCGTCGGTGTTGTCGGACTATCAGGCGCCCAATTTTAAAATTCATTGCTGGTTGAATGAGGGTAAGCTCATTCCTCTTAAGCGCGGGTTGTACGCGGTTCCCGGTGTGTCATCCAAGGCTGCCTTGTCTTTGCCGCTGATCGCAAACCATCTTCATGGGCCTTCATATGTGTCGATGGAATTTATGTTGTCCCACTATGGGATAATTCCAGAGGGTGTGGTGCAGGTGACGAGTGTCACTACGCGACGTGGCAAGCGTTTTGAAAACTGTCTTGGGCGCTTTTCCTATCAGTCGGTGCCATCCGTTTACTATGCCTTGGGTATTGAGTATGTGAAAGCGGGTGAGCGCGTGGGATTTATGGTGGCCAGTCGCGAGAAAGCGCTGTGTGATTGGCTGGCTTTAACGCCAAATGTAAAGGTTTATTCTACCAAGGGTTTGCGTGTGCTTTTAGTTGAGGATATGCGTATGGATGAGGCCATCCTGGCTGAGCTGGATAGCAAGAAGGTGCTGGAATTCGCTGAGACGGGTTTTCGGTCTGAACGCTTGATGTGGCTTGGTCGCTTATTGTCGGAGGGTGTGTGATGCTGGAGCAAATGTTGAGCCATTATGTGCTGGAGACGGAGCAGCAAAGGCATCAGGCTCTGCGGGAAGTGATGCAGGAGGTTGCTCTGGCGGGCTTGTATCGCGGTGGTTTTTTTGAGCAGGCGGCGTTTTATGGCGGGACTTGCTTGCGAATCTTTCATGGTTTGCCTCGCTACTCGGAAGATCTGGATTTTTCGCTCCTTCGCTCCAAGAATGATTTTTCGTTGGCTCCCTATTTTTCTGCCCTTGAAGCGGAGTTTGCGGCTTTGGGGATTGGGGTGACCATAACGCAGAAGCGCAAGTTAGCAGCAGCTGGGATAGAGTCGGCCTTTTTGAAGAATGATACCCAGGTTGCCGAACTGGCCTTTCGGGATGTGAAAGTAAAGATTAAGTTCGAGGTTGATACGCATCCTCCTTTGGGATTTAACACGGAAGAGCGCCTTTTGATCGAACCGTTTTCATTTTATGTGAAGTGCTTTAGCTTGCCTGACTTATATGCAGGCAAAATGCATGCCTTGTTGTTTCGTAAGTGGAAGAATCGCGTAAAGGGACGCGACTGGTTTGATTTTGAGTGGTATATTCGGCGCGGTGTGGAACTGCATTTAGCTCACTTCAATGAGCGGGCGATACAAAGTGGCGATTTAGAGCATGTTGTTGATGCAGTTGGCTTTATTGAATTGGTGCGAAGACGGATTGAATCGGTTAGCATTGAACTTGCTAGGCAGGATGCTGAGCGCTTTGTTGGTGACGTAAAAGCACTGGATATCTGGTCGAACAATTATTTCATGCAGCTTGCTGAGCGGGTGAGATTTGCGTAGTGAGGAAAATATCGGACGTACCACTATTTAGGTGATGGTGGTTAGATGTTAGGTGATGGCTGATAGGCGTAACCTGACGGGGTGGTTCTTTTAATTAGGTAATGAAGATTTATCGTAAAGGACTAATTATGCTTACACTTAAAGAAAAATATATTAACATCTTTACCGATTTTGGGTTTAAAAAACTCTTTGGTTCAGAGTTCAATAAACATCTGTTACTTGATTTTCTAAACGAACTTATAGGGCGCGAAACGGGAGTTATTAAAGAACTTTCATTTCTTTCAACGGAGCAGCTGGGGCGTAGTCGTGCTGATCGCAAGGCTATTTACGATATTTATTGTGAAAATGAAAAGGGTGAAAAATTCATTGTTGAGCTGCAAAAGGCTAAACAGAATTATTTTAAAGATCGTAGTATTTACTATTCAACCTTTCCAATTCAACAACAAGCCGAAAGGGGCGATTGGGATTTTAGATTAAACGCTATTTACACTATAGGCATTCTTGATTTTGTATTTGACGAAGGTAAAGACGATAAAAATGTTTTTCATCACGAAGTGAAGATGATTGACACCAAAACGGGTAAGGTATTTTACGATAAACTCACTTATATCTATTTAGAGATGCCGAAGTTTACTAAAACAGAAGATGAGCTTGAAACCCATTTTGATAAATGGCTTTATATCCTAAAAAACCTGCATAAATTAACGAATCGCCCGCTAAAACTCCAGGAACTGGTATTTAACCAACTTTTCGATGCCGCAGAGATTGCCCAGATGGATGACAAAGAGGTTATGGAGTATGAAGAGAGTTTAAAGGTATATCGCGATTTAAAGAACTCCCTAGATACCGCTTATGATGAAGGCAAGATTGAAGGCAAGATAGAAACAGCTGCACGACTTAAAGAGCTTGGCGTTTCAATGGGAATGATTGCAGAAGCTACCGGTTTGAGTATAGATGAGATTGAAAAGCTGTAGCTTGAAAATAGGGGATGGAAAATAGGGGACGTGCCACTATTTAGGTGATGGGGGTTAGGGAATTGGGAATAGTTTTGTTTTTAATATAATTAACTTTAATTTTAGGCAAAATGCTAAGAAATAGAGCTAATAAAGGGAAAGGGGTGTGGGATGATAGATATAGAAGAGTTAAAACCACTTATCATAGAAAGGCTTAAGCCTCTTAATCCTGATAAGATTATCCTTTTTGGAAGCTATGCTTACGGCACACCCAATGAGGATAGTGATATAGATTTGTATGTAGTTACAAAAGATGACTTTATCCCAACAAGTTGGGAAGAAAAAAGTAAGATATCACGAAAATTTTCGAAAAAACTGAGAGATTTAAGAGCTAGTGTTGCGATAGATATTATAGTGCATACAAAAAAAATGAATGAAAAATTTATAGAGCTTGGAAGTTCATTTTCATATGAGGTAATGAAAAAAGGTAAAGTATTATTATGAAAAAAGAAATCGCAATAGAGTGGATGAAAGCTTCATATGCAGACTTGTTGGTAATTAGTGAAATTATTGATAATAACTTTTTGACACATATGGTTGCCTTTCATTCACAACAAGTAATAGAAAAATCATTAAAAGCGGTCTTAGAGTATCACAATAAACAGACACCCAAAAAGCATGATTTATTGCTATTAAAAAGCCAAGTAGCAGATTTTTTACAGATAGAAAATGAAGATATGCTAGAAGATCTTAATGAGCTTTATATAGAGTCAAGATACCCAGGCGAAATGGGGTTGTTACCAAATGGAAAACCAACGCCAGAAAATGCGAAAAATTTTTATAACTTTGCATTAATGATTTTTGAGAGGGTCTGTGCAATGTTAGAGATAGAGAAAAAGGAATTGATGTGAAAGGGAAAATAGGGGACGTACCACGTTTTACGATAAGGGATGGATGTTGGGGAATTGGGTTCAAAATAATTCCCCTCAGTGGAGGGGTGGCAGGCGTAGCCTGACGGGGTGGTTGTTTTAATTTCGAATTTTTGGAAAAAAGGGAGTAATATTATGCTGATGTATATGCACGGTAGTTTACCATAGTTTTTTGAAGGTTTCATAGGAGGTGTGTTATGTTCGCAATAGAATTTGAAGCTGAGTTGAAAAGCGAGTTCATCCGCGTGCCACACTTTGAAAAACTGAAAAATCGTCATGTAAAAGTTATTGTTTTGTCTGATAGCGTTAATGAAACCTATGAGATACATTCTCAGCGTCGACCAGCAAAGGTGCCGCCTATTGCGTTTTGCGGCGATGTAATAAATACGGCAACAACTTCTGATTGGGACTTAACTTAGTGTTAGTATTAGATACGCATGTATGGCTGTGGTGGATGTCGAATAGCATTGAGCTCAGGCCAATTTGGCGTGATGCTATTTCGTCGGACGTTCAAGTAGGGGTGAGTGCGATTAGCTTGTTTGAGGTAGCGTCAGCGTATTCAACTTGGCTGCGCTGTTGATTGGTGGTTTGGACAAGCGCTCGAAGGTTCTGGAGTTGTTTTACTCCCTATTACACCTGCAATAGCAGAATCTGCTGTGGGTCTGCCAGAACATCATACTGATCCACAGGATCGGCTTATTATAGCTACGGCACTTAATCATAATGCCAAACTCCTTTCTGCTGACTCGAAATTTAAACTTTATAGGGAACTTGAAGGGCTACTTGTGGATTGACGTTACATGGCAGGTGTTTTTCACGGAATAGTTTTTCTTGGGTTGAATTTTGATCTCTCACTGCGTTCGAGATGACGGAGGGAGTTGTGGAGGAAATGATGGGGGGAGTAGCTTTCAGCAAAGAGGCTGTATCCATAAAAAAGATATTTGATAGTGGCGAATAATTGACATATCTAAAAAAAGGATAGATGAAAAGATAGAGTTTCCTATGTTGGAAAAATAGGGGACGTACCACGTTTAATGGTTGGGGATGGATGTTGGGGAATGGGATGAGATGTAGGGAAAGGGGGTGTTTATGCAAAAATTCTTCAATACGGCTGGGCCAACGATTAGAGAAGATCACTATCATATTGACCCGCTTACTCGGTTAGATTGGGAAGAGATTCGTCTTTTAATTGACCAAAAACGCTACTTTCTTCTTCATGCCCCACGCCAGACTGGCAAAACTTCTACACTTTTGGCGATGATGCATCGTTTAAATCAAGAGGAAAATTACGTTTGTGCGTATGCCAATATCGAGGCGGCACAAGCGGCACGGGGCAATGTTGAGCGTGGCGTAGAGGTGATTTGCAGCTCTGTTGCCAGTCAAATTGATTTATATTTAAAGCAGAATTTACTAACTGAGTGGCTATATAGCGCCGGAAAAGAAACATCGGCTGAAGATAAGCTTTTTCGGATGCTCAGTTACTGGAGTGCTGCTTCCAGCAAACCCACCATCTTGCTGCTTGATGAAGTTGATGCGCTTGTTGGCGATACGCTGATTTCGCTGTTACGTCAAATTCGCGCGGGCTATGCGCAACGTCCAGAAGCGTTCCCGCAAGCGATGATTCTCTGCGGTGTGCGCGATATTAAAGATTACCGTATTCATACTAAAGATCAGGAAATCATCACTGGCGGGAGTGCTTTTAATATTAAAGCCGAGTCGCTACGTATGGGGAGTTTTTCGTTTGAAGAGTGCAAACAGCTCTATTTGGAACATACTAAAGAGACGGGGCAGGTGTTTGACGAAGCGATCTTTCCCAAGCTTTGGAGCGACACGAAGGGTCAGCCGTGGTTGGTGAATGCACTGGCGTATCAAATGACTTCGAAGAATCGTGAGCTGCGCGACCGTTCGATACAGATTGAATTTGAACATTATATGCAAGCGCGCGAGGAGTTGATTCAGTCGCGGGCGACGCATCTGGATCAGTTGACGGATAAGTTGCGTGAAAAGCGGGTGTATAATGTTATTTCGGCGATTCTTTCGCAGGTTGATGCTAGCGATGCTCATTTTGATGATAGGGATTTGGAGTATGTTCAGGATTTAGGGCTGATTGTTCGCAAGCCGTTTGTGCATATATCAAACGATATTTATCAAGAAGTTATTCCGCGCGAGCTTACGATTGCGAAACAGCAGTCGATTGTAGAACAGGATCTTGCCTGGTACTTGAACAGCGATAATACGATCAACTTTGCGAAACTGATGACGGCGTTTCAGCAGTTTTTCCGTGAAAATAGCGATTCTTGGATTGAGAGATTTGATTACAAAGAAGCCGGGCCGCAGTTGCTGTTGCAAGCGTTTCTGCAGCGTCTTATCAACGGTGGCGGGCGGATTAACCGTGAATATGCTTTGGGGCGGAAGCGGACTGATCTTTTTGTGGAATGGCCAACGACTGATAAAGGTTTTTTTGGGCCGGTACAACGGGTAGTGCTGGAAACAAAGCTTTTGCGCACGAATTTGGAAAAGACGGTAGAAGAGGGTGTTGCGCAGGTTTCGGAGTACGCACGGACGGTTGGTGCTGGCGAGATGCACTTGATTATTTTTGATAGAAAGAGTAGCGACTGGGAGCAGAAGATTTGGCATAAACAGGTTGATAGTATTGATGTGTGGGGATGTTAGCTCAGGGAAATGGTAATTTTGAATGTTGAATTTTTAATTTGGAATTGGGGAGAGATCTCTCACTGCGTTCGAGATGACGGGAGGAGTTGTCATTTCGAGCGAAACGACAGCAAAGAGGCAGACGCATGGTCTGCCTCTTTGTGGTTTTGCAAGGGCGATCTTGTCTGATCGCCCGTTATGTTGTTTTCTTAGTGACCGGCAAGCATATCCGCGAGGTCTTTTTCTGGAGTCGAAATCAGTTTAAAGTCAAATGTATCGACGAGGAAGTTCAGGATATCTTCGTTGACAAACTGTGGGGCGCGGAAGCCAAGTCGGATGTCTTTGACTCCGATGTTAAAGAGCGCCAGCAGGATCGCAACGGCTTTTTGTTCCATCCAGCTCAGGACAATTGAAAGTGGCAAATCGTTAATGCCACAGCCAAAAACTTGAGCAAGTTGTGACGCGATGATCACGCCACCAACGGAGTCGTTACACTGGCCAAGGTCGAGGTAGCGTGGGATGTCAGTGCCGGGAACGGTGCCGAATTCCAGATCGTTAAAGCGGAATTTGCCGCATGAAGAGGTCAAAATCACGCAATCTTGCGGGATAATGCTGGCAAGTTGACGGTAGTAATCGCCACCTACACCCGGAGTGTCGCAACCAGCGATAACAAAGAAACGGCGAAGTTTGCCGGTTTTGACCGCGTCAATAATTTGCGGGGCAAGCGAAAGGATAACCGAGTGGTGGTGACCCGTCGCCACGGTTTCGTTTGAATCCCAGTTGGTTTCTGGTAATTCAAGTGCTTTGTTAATCAGTGGCGTGAAGTCGTCGTTCTCAATGATGGTTGTCCCTTCAGCGCCCACTTGAGCGTAGGTAAAGAGACGGTCAACGTATGGCTTTCCTTTGGTTGGCACGATACAGTTGGTATTCATGAAAATGGCGCCTTGGAACTTGGCGAACAGATCTTTTTGATCAAACCAAGACTTGCCAACGTTCCCTTTCAGGTGGTCGTACTTGGCCAATTCTGGATAGGAGTGCGATGGGAGCATTTCGGAGTGCGTGTAGACGTTGACTCCTTTGCCAGCTGATTGCTCAAGAATTTTCTTCAGCGAGTGGTGATCGTGTCCGCTGACAAGAATAGCTTTCCCCTGAACCTTATTCTGAGTTACGTTAACAGGGCTTGGGCTGCCAAAAGCATCGGTGTGCGCTTTGTCAAGAATGGTCATGATTTTAGCGGTAGCAGAACCGACTTTCATTAACATATCAATGTGTTGTTGGAAATTAAAGTTGACGTTCGTGAGGGTAAAGTAGAGGGCTTCGTTGACAATGTCGTCAACTTCTTTAAGATCAGCACCATAATGGTTTGCCTGAACGCGGTACGCTGCAATCCCTTTCAGTCCGAAAATGATGATATCTTGTATACGAGAAAGGTTTTCATCTTTACCGCAGCTGCCGGCTGGTTGACCTTTAGAACCGCAACCATCTGGGGTTGACATAGAACACTGATAGCAATGCATGCTCATAAAGAGCCTCCTATTGGAAATTTTTGATAACACCGTTATAACTCACCTTGTACACCAAAAAATTGATGCAGGTCAAAAGATGGAAAAAAAAGAGGCTTTACTGAAATTTCAGACCAAGTACCTTGGTAGTGCTGACCCAGAAATCACGAAATTCCTTTTCCCTATTTGCACCCTTGTTGAAAAAGGAAAAAAAGAACTGCTCTTTTTAGAAGGTGACGAAGGCGAGTACGTTTGGTTTTTATTAAAAGGAACCATCAAGCTGTTTCGCACCACTGCCGAAGGGAAAGAAGTCATCGTTCATTTCGTTTATGCTGGTGAAATGTTCGCCGAAATTTTGCTCCTCAAAGGGACGAATTATCCCGTCAATTCACAGGCCTTAGAGCCAATTATTGCTCTTGGTATCAGTGCGCGTGGTTTACATGAGCTCGTCAAAACACAGCCCGATTTTGCTTTGCGCTACATCGGCAACCTTTCCATGCGGCTCAAATATTTCGTCGGACTGGTGGAAAACCTGACGACGGGTGACGTCAGTACAAAATTCATCAACTACCTGAAATTGCTTCGCAAAAAAGAGGGCAAGCGCAATGTGGTGACGCTGCCGGTGCCCAAAGGTGATATTGCGGTGCTGTTGGGGACGACACCAGAAACGTTTTCGCGTATTCTCAAGAAGCTTTCGCTGGAAGGGATCATTGCAGTGAAAGGGAAAGATATTGAGTTGTTGGACGAAGAGTAGCCTGCAAGGGCAGACACGTAGGTCTGCCCCTACGGGGGATTGGTAGTTTTGTGTGGTTGATAAGGGCAGACACAGAGGTCTGCCCCTACAGGGGATTGGTGGTTTTGTGTGGTTGATAAGGGCAGACACGTAGGTCTGCCCCTACGGGGGATTGGTAGTTTTGTGTGGTTGGTAATTGTATGTTTTGTGTAGGGGCGATCCTGTGTGATCGCCCTTTTTGCTGACAACCGAAAATACTTACAACGCCTGTTTAATGCTCAACGCCAGCCGCTTGCGCTCGCGATCAATTCCAAGGATTTTAACTTTGACCCGCGCGCCGACCGCAATGACGTCGTGCGGATTTTTGACGAAGCGATCCGCCAGCTCACTGACATGCACCAGCCCGTCGTTTTTCAGCCCGACATCGACAAACGCGCCAAAATCAACCACGTTGCGCACCACCCCTTCTAGAATCATCCCCTCTTGCATATCTTCGAGCGAAACTTTTGAACTGCGCAAAATCGGTTTTTCCAGATCGCTCCGCGGGTCGCGTCCTGGGCGGGCAAGTTGATCGATCATATCGCGCAGGGTTGGTACGCCGCAGCCAAGCTCTGCGGCCAGTTTGTCGATCCCTCCCTTGCTTTTATTTACCAATGTTTTGAGTTTGGCCGTATCGTTTTGCACCTGCTCCAGCAGTTGCTGGGCGATGCGATACGATTCGGGGTGAACGCTGGTGTTGTCGAGCAGGTTTTTCCCGTCGGGGACGCGCAAGAATCCGGCGCATTGTTCAAATGTGACTTTGCCGATTTTAGGGACAGCAAGTAGCTCTTCGCGTGTTGAAAATCCGCCAATCTGGCGACGATACGCGACGATATTGCGCGCAATGGCACTATTGACACCGGAAACGAATTGTAAGAGCGATGCGCTGGCGGTATTAAGGTTGACGCCGACATAGTTGACGACGCTTTCCACGACTTCTTGAAGTTTCGTGGAAAGAAAGCTCTGTGTCAGATCGTGTTGATATTGCCCAACGCCGATGCTTTTAGGATCGATTTTCACCAGTTCGGCCAGCGGGTCAAGGACACGGCGGGCGATAGAAACCGCACCGCGTACTGTGGCGTCGTGATCGGGGAATTCTTCGCGCGCGACTTCCGATACACTGTACACGCTGGCTCCCGCTTCGTTGACGATCATGTATTTAACGTCCGGCAGAGCCTTGGTGATCAGTTCGCTGATAAATTCTTCTGTCTCTGCCGAAGCCGTTCCATTCCCGATAGCAATCAGTTTGACCTGATGTTTGCGCACCAGTTCGCAGATCACTGCGCTCGCTTTTACGACGTCGTTATGCGGTGGAACAGGGTAAATAGTGGTCGTGTCGAGCAAATCGCCCTGTACGCTCACAACAACTATTTTGCAACCGGTGCGAAATGCGGGGTCGATGCCCAGAATGTTGCCGACTTGCACCGGCGGTGTCAGCAGCAGGTGACGTAAGTTTTCGCCAAACACGGCAACGGCATGCGCTTCAGCTTCTTCGGTTTTCATATTGCGCAGTTCCGTTTCGATAGAAGGGACAACGAGCCGCTTGAGTCCATCGGCTATCGCCAGTTCGACATACGTGGGGTGGTGTGTAGGGTATTTTTCCGCCACAATATGCCCGATCATGGTTTCCATTTGCTCACGGTCATACAGGAGCTTTATGCGGATGGCGTCTTCGCGTTCGGCGCGGTTAATGGCCAAAGTGCGGTGTGGTGGCATATCACCGAGTTTTTCTTCGTATTCGTAGTACATGGTGTACGGAGAGTCGTCGGGAGCAATGCGCCGTTTGCGGCATTCGATAACCCCGTTGTGTTGTAGTTCGCGCCGCACGGTGTTGCGTACCAGTGGATCTTCGGCCACCATTTCGGAGATGATATCCATCGCTCCCGCCAGTACCGCTTCGGTGTCAAGCAGTTCGTTATCGGGATTGACAAACGGAGTGGGGTCGACATTGCCTCCTGCCAGTATTGTCTGTGCCAGCGGCTCCAGTCCACGATCACGCGCAACAGAGGCACGTGTTTTGCGCTTTTGTTTGTACGGAAGGTAAAGGTCTTCAAGCTCCACCATTTTTTCGCAACGCTCCACTGCCAGTTGGAGTTCTGGTGTGAGCTTCCCTTGCTCTTCGATAGAGGCAAGAATTTCCTGCTTCCGCTTGGCAAGGTTTTCGAGATAGGTAAAGCGGTCGATAACGGCACGGACGACGACTTCGTCCATTTCGCCGGTTTGTTCTTTGCGGTAGCGGGTGATGAACGGGACGGTGCATCCTTCCTGATGGAGGTTGAGGCAGTTGGCAACGTGATGTTGCGGCAGGTGCATTTCGCGGGCGATGTGGGCAATAACGGTGGGGTCGATGGACATTCTCTACTCCTGTTTACCAAGGCGATGCGTGAATTTTTCAGTAAGGAGAGTATCACAGAAGGCGATGGCTGCCCATATTTTTGCTGTTGCGAATACATTTCTACTGACGCTTTCACGTCAATGAGTGCTATTATCTCACGCGATTGGAGGGGGTATGTATAGGCACGTCTGGGTGAAAGAGTCGATAAAAACAAAGCGATTTCTCATGGCTGGAGCCGTATTGCATCTGGCTGTCGCCATCTATACCTATCTGACTTTGGCAAAACAGTTCTCTCAGATACGCCCCGTGTTGTTGTGGCATGACCTGGTTGAAAAGCACACGTTCTACTTTCACTGGTTCGAACCGGCGTTGTACCTCTTTGCCGTGGCACTCGGACTTTTTCAATATCTCCCCGAAATTGATAAAAAGCGGTTTCGCCTTTCCTGCCATTTGCCCGTGAGTGAATACCGCATGACGGGTGCTCTGGTTGGATTTGGTATCGCGGTGATTACCCTTGTGTGGTGCTTCGATGCGCTGATTGTTTTTGCCGTCGGTGCCTATTACTACCCCGTGCAGGTGTATCAGGAAGCCTTGGTGGTGATGGTATTTTGGTATGGCGGCAGTGTCGCTACTTACTGCATGGTGGCGGCGATAACGCTGGAGCCACGTTGGCGACAGCGAGCAAAACTGCTGATTCTGCTGCTGCCATCGCTGAGTTTTTTTTATGTTACCGTGTATAATCCGAGCCTCTCTGCCGTACTGCTGGCGCTGGCGGTGGCTGTGCTCTACAGCTTCGCGGTGCTCTATTCGGCTCTCCGTTTTCGTAAGGGGGTACAATGATAGCGATGGGAATCCGCTATATTACCGTGCTTATCGCCCTCGTCGGATTGAGTATTACGTTACCGCACCTGTTTCATTTGACGTTTGGGCAAAAAGTCTATCGCCCAATGGTCTATTACTCACAGATTCTGGAAGATGTTGTGTACAGCGTAGAAGATATCAGCGGGCATCGGCGCTATTTTGACGCAACAGGGAAAGAGTACTCCGCGCATGAGTACTCGCAGCTTATCCCTTTTATCAACTTTCGTGATCTGGAAAAATGGGAAATCTATCCCCAGCAGGTGGCTGGTGAGCCGGTGACAATAGAATTGGCGCTGACGCAGCGCGATTTTGTTGGTATTCCCCATGGTTTTTTTGCCCGTCAACAAGCACGCATTCCGCTCTATCCCCTGTTTGAATCGCAAGGCGAATTTGCCCGTATCGATATGCCCGACGAGCTTTTCCGGAGTACTGATCAACTGGAATTTATCGATGCCAGAACGAATCTGGTCAATCGGGCAAAAAGCGCGCTCTTTACGGCAGCACTGCACGATGCCGGTTTCCGATTTCCGGCACGGCTGATTGCGGGAAATCCGACAGTCCGCAAGCCGTATGACGCGGGGTATTTTTTGATTGATGCCAATGGAAGCCTTTTCCATCTGGTGCAGGTCAACGGTACGCCAACCGTGGTGAGCGTGCCGATTTCCATTGGGATGGATATTATCTATATGACGCAAAAAGAGAATCGACACTTGCCGTATTACGGATTGATTGTTACCCGTCAGGGGAAAATGTTCCATTTGATGAAGGAGAAGTATACGTTACGCGAAGTGCCGTCCGTACCGTATGACCCCAATCGCCATATGTTGCACTATTTACGCGATCCACAAAATATGGTGGCGAAAGTTTCTGACCGCTATGGCGAAACTACTGTCGTTTCAGATAATCATTACGCGCAGTTGATGAGCTATTTTCATCCCTATGAACCAGCAATTCGCGGCTCTGCCAGTTGGTTGTATGGGGCACTGTTCCCGTTTGTGACGCACACCGACCCGCTCCGCCGTTTCGGCCAACTTCCCGCCGTGAGTCTCAGCGAAACCGTGCCGCGCGCCTTGGGTGTCGGAATGGTGCTGGCGCTTGGCTTTCTTGTGTTGCGCCGTGCTCAATGCAAAGAGCGATACCTCTATGGCGAAATGTTGCTTATCGTGTGTTGTGGCCTCTATGCTTTTATCCCCCTGCTAGCGTTACCCGCAATACGACGAGGTGAAATATGAACCGTTTTTTGGTTGGTGCTACGGCGCTGGCGATGATGTTGGTTGGCCACAGTGTGGCGAGCGACGAACAGGCACAACTCGAACAGCGCTACCGCGAGCTGTCGACTGTTATGCAGATCAAAGAACCATATATGCAGACATTGCGAGCGGTGGTCGAAACGCTCGCGACTGACGTAGAGCACAAGCGTGCCCGAAAAACTACGGCGCTGGCCGAACTGCAGGCGATGGAACAGAGTGTTGATGCCGCTTTGGAACAATTACTCCATCACGTGGCTGGAACAGAGATGACGGCTCTCGAAGCGGAACGCTACGGTTGGATTCGCGAGTTGCAGCAAGAATTTGTGGTAGCCGCCACCCCACTGCCGGAAAAAATAACGCGCACGCTTGAAGCGTATCGCGCCGTGGCCGACAGCGCGCGCTTTGCTGAAAGTGAGCAAGGGTCGGTTGTTATCGATGGTGAACGGTATCGCGGATCGATACTCCGTGTTGGTGGGCTGGCGCACTTTTTCAGTACGCCTGATGGTGCGGTGGTCGCTCGCGCCGTTGCTGACAAAACCGCATACATGCGGATTGATGCATCGTACAACGCGGCCATACGTGATGCTGGCGAACAGATAGAACGGCGCAAACTGCCAGCGCTTACGGCGCTACCGATAGGAAGGATTACCCCGCCATGAAGCACCTCTTGTTGGTTTTGCTGTGGCTGAGTGTTTTGCTGACGCCGCTCCTTGCTCAGGATTTGCGACCACTCGCGCAGGAAGCGTCAGTTGGTTCGCGTGCATTTGAAGTGGAGCTGGAAGCCCTCCGCTCTGACCCGCACGCCCTGCGCCGCGCGGTGCAAGCGTTGGAGAAATCTCTGCTTACATTCGAGCAGGAGGAAAAAGCCTTGCGCCAGCACGGAGAAGAATACCGTCGTATGCTGGCAGACGAATCCAACGTTAGTGAATCATTTCGTCAACTCCAGCTTGCTGAGCAAAGTATTGCCGTAGCACAGAGCGATTTTAGTCGAATTATCAGCGAGTATCCGGTATTTCGGGCAACACATACCTTTTCTGATCATGCTCATCCACTTGTGCGATTGACAGCGGACTATCGTGGGTTGATCGATTTTGCGTCGCATGTGCGCCGTCACCGTCTGCCGATCTTTACCTCGGAAGGGCTGGAGGCGGAGGTTGATATTTTGACACTCGGAACCTTAGCCACGTATTCGCGACAGGGCGAGGATTTCGGCATTGTGCAGCGGAATGACGATGGCCGTTTGCAGCAGATTGCGTGGCTTCCGGCGCATGAAAACAAACAAATAGCCGCCTATTTTCGTGGCGTAAGCGATGTGGCGCTACTCGATTTTACGCATGGTACTTTTGCCGCACAATGGCAGCAGCCCAAAGATCCCATCGCACACGTGGCGCGTGGCGGAATATTGATGTATCCGATTGCGGCGGTCGCATGTTTTGCTTTCGTGCTCATTCTTGAGCGGCTCTACAGTCTGTATATGCACCGACCGCAGAGTGGCGTGATCGCCGAGCAAGTCATACGGTGGTGGCGTGATGGTGGAGCGGCAGCGATACACGCGCAACAGTCATTGTTGCAGCAAACGGCTGTTGGCCGCGTTGCGCTAGAAGTTGTTGCTGTGGCAGAACACGATGCCGCACTCCGTGAACAGGTGATGAACGAAGCGCTCTTGCGCGAAGTCCCTGCGTTGGAGCGCAACATTGCTCTCCTTGCGGCTTGTGCGGCGGTTGCTCCTTTGCTGGGGCTGCTTGGCACGGTGATGGGAATGATTGAAACCTTTCAAGTGATTACCCTGCATGGCTCTGGCGACCCGCGCCTGATGGCGGGTGGCATTTCGCAAGCCTTGATTACAACTATGTATGGATTAGGGGTGGCGATCCCTGTCATGTTAGTGCATACCTTGCTGGCGCGCCGTTCAGAACGGCTTATCGATGAGCTTCAGGAAGCTGGTATGAGTATGGCGAATGCTGTTGCTGTGCAGAGAGCACCATGATGGTGGCGGCACTGCTGCATGCGATAACTGACCATTGGGTGACAGCGGCACTTTTTGGGCTGAGCTTTTGCATCTGGTATGTATTGGTTGATCGTGTATTTTGCTTTGGTTGGCTGCTCAGTCGCGAAAAATCTGCCGGTAAACGGCGCATTGTGCAACGTATCGAAGCTGATTTGGCAAGAAATACCATATCTGGTGGTGCTCCTGTCAGTATCTGTTGTGTGCGCACATGGGAACGTGAATTGGAAAAAGGTTTTGCGGTGATAAAAATTGCCACTGCCGCTGCGCCGCTACTGGGTTTGCTCGGTACGGTTTGGGGCATGTTGATGACGTTTGAGGCGATTGCTCAGAGTGGAACCGGACAGCCGGCTCTGATGGCAGACGGGATTTCGTATGCGCTGACAACCACAATGTGGGGATTGATTGTGGCGGTGCCGGGGATGGTCGCCATTCCGCTGTTAGTCCGCTGCAAACAACGGATTATGGCGGAAGTGCGCGACGTCACTTTCCTCCAGATGCGGAGTTCGACATGGAACGATTAGCTCGGCGTAAAAGCAGCGCCAATGCGGAAGTCACCATGACGCCGATGATTGATCTTGTTTTCCTCTTGCTGATTTTTTTTCTCGTGACAACCAGCTTTACCCGTGAGACGGGGTTGGAGATCGCACGTCCAATGGCAGCGACCGCAGAACAGCAGGAACCGACAACGATTCTATTGGCAGTGGATGCCGAAGGGCAGATTTTTCTGGATCGCGAACGGGTGGATATTCGCACGATGCGTGGTCGAATTGTTCTCAAATTAGCGGAGCACCCTCAGGCATCGGCGGTCGTGATTGCCGATAAACATGCTACCGTCGAACAGGTGGTGGCGCTGATGGATCAATGCCGTTTAGCTGGAGTACAGCAGGTGAGTATCGCCGCCAAGGCTGAACAGTGAAGGGAACGGTACGCCAGTTACCGTATATGGCAGCGAAGGCTTGTCTCGCACTGTTGCTCACCACACTGCTCTTTTGCTTGTTTCTCCATTTTAACCAACGCACGGAAATAGCCTCTCCGGTTGAGAAGGGCGTGGCGATGGTTCTGCTGCCTTTGCAACCCGCAGAGCCGCTTCCACCTGCCTTTACTGTCCCTGAACTTCCGGTTGCACCCCAGTTGCCGACATGGCAGAAAGCGGCTCCGCCCAAATCGGGACGCACCGCGGAACCTCTGCCTGTGCAAGCGCCAACACTCTCTGCACACAATGCTCTGCCAGTGCATGAGCCGCAAGGGGATGTTGTGCCGTCAACCGTGCCAGTGCCAATCAATGTGCCCGCATCGCCGCCCGTAGCTGTGGAAAGTACCGTGTTTGATTTGAAGGATGTTGACGGTAAACCGCGCTTACTCTCGCGGGTGGTGCCGGAATATCCGCGTTATGCCTTTGAAAATAGGATTGAAGGGGAAGTGCTCGCAACATTTACCCTTGACGTGGATGGCAGTGTACGTGATCTTCGAATTATAAAAGCCAATCCGCCAAACATTTTTGAAGCTGCCGTAGTGGCCGCATTGATGCAATGGAAGTTTGCAGCAGCAACGAAAGATGGCAATACCGTCGCCGTGCGGATGCTTGTTCCGCTGACATTCACGTTGGAGCGGTGAGCATGGAGGGCAATCGGCGTGTTTCTCTCCGTTTGCAAGGATACGATTACAATCAGACGGGAGCTTATTTCGTAACCATTTGCGTCCAAGAACGAGCGTGTCTGTTCGGCAAAATTGCAGAGGGCACCATGCACCTGAGCGAGGCTGGATGTATGACAGAACGATGGTTTTATGAAATGGAGAAGAAGTTTCCTGACCTTATGGCAGAACAATTTGTCTGTATGCCCAATCATATCCATTTTATAGTCGTAAATCAGCGGGTTCCGTTAAAAGGCGAGAAACCGTTGAGCCTATCGACGGTTGTCCAATGGTATAAGACCATGACCACCAATGAATACATACGCCAAGTAAAATATGGCGGATGGGAACCGTTTCGTCGTAAATTATGGCAACGAAATTATTGGGAACGGATTATCCGCGACGAAGCCGAATACGTGAAAATCGGTGAATATATCGAAAATAATCCTGCGCGATGGAAAGAAGATACATTGTTCGTGTGCGAATAAATGTGGGGGTGAACCTGCGTGTTCGTTCTGATTGATGTGGGCAGACACATAGGTCTGCCCCTACAGCGGATTTGATTTGCGCGCGATGTTTTTGGTTTTCTTGTGGGGGTGAACCTGCGTGTTCGTTCTGATTGATGTGGGCAGACACATAGGTCTGCCCCTACGGTGGATTTGATTTTTACGCGATGTTTTTGGTTTTCTTGTAGGGGCGAACCTGCGTGTTCGTTCTGGTTGATGTGGGCAGACACATAGGTCTGCCCCTACAGCGTGTTCGCCCAGCGGGATTTTTTACAAAAAGGATACATGAATGGATACAACCACAATCCCTTTTCAGGTGGTAGCTCCGTACGAACCGTCTGGTTCGCAGCCGGAGGCGATCGCTACGCTTGTGGCACGCATACGCCAGAAACATCGCCATCAGGTGTTGCTCGGCGTGACCGGTTCGGGGAAAACTTACACCATGGCCAAGGTGGTCGAAGCGCTGCAATGTCCGACTCTCGTCATCGCGCATAATAAAACCCTTGCTGCGCAGCTTTATCAGGAGTTCAAAGAATTTCTGCCGCACAACGCGGTGGAATATTTTGTCAGCTATTATGACTACTATCAGCCAGAAGCGTATATCCCCTCGTCAGATACGTTTATTGAGAAAGATTCCAGTATCAACGAACGAATCGACCGCATGCGCCACAGCGCCACGCGCTCGCTGTTTGAACGGCGCGATATCCTGATCGTCGCTTCGGTGAGCTGCATTTACGGTCTTGGCTCACGCGACTTTTACCAGCAAATGGTGATCCGACTGGAAGTTGGACAAGATATTGATATGGAAGATCTGGCCGATAATCTGATTGAAATTCAGTACGACCGCAACGATCTTGATTTTCGGCGCGGTACGTTTCGGCGGCGTGGCGATATTCTGGAAATCTTCCCTTCTTACGAAGCCGACAGCGCGATTCGCATCGAGTTTTTCGGCGATACTATCGACCGCATTCTGGCAATTGATCCGCTAACGGGGAACCAGCGCGGCGACATGCCATCTATTCGCATCTACCCAAACTCTCACTACGTGGCTGATAAAAGCGTGATTCAGGGCGCCCTCGCCCAGATCAAAAATGATCTCAAGGCGCGCGTGTACCGCTTTCAACAGGAAGGGAAGCTGATTGAAGCGCAGCGCATTGCCGAGCGGGTGAAGTTCGACATCGAAATGATGGAAGAATTTGGCTACTGCAATGGGATCGAAAACTATTCGCGCTACATTGATGGACGCGCCACTGGCGAGCCACCGTGGACACTTCTGAGCTATCTCCCAGAAGATGCACTCGTGTTTATCGACGAATCGCATGTCACCCTGCCGCAAGTGCGCGGGATGTATAACGGCGACCGTAGTCGCAAACAAACGTTGGTCGAATATGGTTTTCGCCTGCCTGCCGCGCTCGATAACCGCCCGCTGAACTTTGATGAATTCAATCAGTTCGCCCCGCAGATTGTTTACGTCTCCGCCACTCCTGCCGACTATGAAATGGCCTTAGCGGGTGCAAATGGCATTGCTGAATTGATCATCCGCCCGACCGGTCTGCTTGATCCGCTGATCGAAGTGCGACCTTCCACGGGGCAGGTCGATAATCTGCTCTTTGAAATCAAAAAAGTGACCGCGCTTGGTGGCCGGGTGTTGGTAACAACGCTGACGATTCGCCTGAGTGAACATCTCAGCTCTTACCTGAGTGAATTAGGGATCAAAGTAAAATACTTGCATTCTAAAATTGACACGCTGGAACGGAGCGAAATTGTCCGTGATTTACGGCTTGGTATCTACGATGTGGTGATTGGGATTAACCTCCTGCGCGAAGGGCTGGATATCCCGGAAGTGCAACTGGTAGCGATTTTGGATGCCGACAAGGAAGGTTTTTTGCGCAGTGAACGCAGTTTGATGCAGACCGCCGGACGGGCAGCACGCAACGTGGATGGCTACGTGATTTTCTACGCCGATAAAATGACGGAAAGTATGCGTAAAGTGATCGAAACAACGACCGCACGGCGCGAGCTGCAACAGGCGTGGAACGCGGCGCATGGCATTACGCCGCAGAGCGTCACTAAGGCCGTTGGCGAAAAACTGGCACCGGAACAGATGGAAGAACGGCAGGAAAAAATCCGCTTTCAGGTGGCCGAAGAGATGGCGCCGTATCAGCTGCGCGAGCATATTGCGAAGCTGGAAACCGAAATGCACCGACTGGCCGAAGCGCTGGAGTTTGAGGAGGCGGCCAAGATTCGTGATGAGGTGCTGCGCCTCAAGAAAAAGCTTGCGGTGTGAGGATCGCTGGAGGGCTGGAGGGAGACCGTGGAGGGCGAACACACCGGTTCGCCCCTACAAAAAACAAATCCAGAAACAGCTCCTGCTTCTTTGTAGGGGCAGACCTATGTGTCTGCCTGATTTTCCAATTCTTGTGCCACTCGCTCTAGCGTGTCCGCCGTTTCCGGTAACAGCGCGGCTACCTGTTGTAATCCTACCAGTGCATCCACTAAATCACCGCGTTCGCGACGCAGGATCGTTTCCGTTTCTCGCGCGGCATCAGAAAGTGAGATGGCACCGAGTGATGCGGCCACCCCTTTGAGGGTATGCACGCCGCGGGTTGCGATTTCCCACTCTCCGCGCTGAAGGGCACGCTTACTGTTTTGCAGAATTTCGGTGGCGTGGGCGCGGAACTTGCGCGCAATACTTACCCACAGGGCGATGTCATTGCCTAGTCGCGCGAGTGCTTCTGGAATCTGAAAACCCTCGGGGATTTCGGCCGTGATGTGCCGCGTGGCAACGTCCGATGGTTGCGCTGGCGTGCTGGCAAGCGTTGTGCCATAGGCCTGAAGTTTTGCTACCAAAGTATCCAGATCGATGGGTTTGGGGATATGGTCATTCATGCCGGCTGCCAGTGCCGCAGTGCGGTCAGATTCCAGTACGTTAGCCGTCATGGCCAAGATCGGCAGGGCAGCGCACGACGCATGAGCACGGATCAGGTGCGTTGCCGTGTATCCATCCATCTCTGGCATTTGAATATCCATTAAAACAACGTCGAATGGTATGCTGGCGCTTGTGGCAAGATTGACCCCTTCGTTGCCATCACTTGCGATGGTGACAATCGCCCCTTCGTGACTCAGAAGTTCGAACGCGACTTCTTGGTTCATGAGGTTATCTTCAACCAAGAGAATGCGCAATCCGTTTAGGCGTTGCCGTTGCAGTGGCACGGAGGGAGATGAAAACTGCTGACTGATGGTTGGCGTTGCGGCACTGGCGGTGGCACTTGGCAGCGTGAGTGTAAAGGAAAAATCACTCCCTTGCCCCTCTTCGCTGGCGGCGTGAAGTTCACCGCCCATGAGGGCGACGATGCGTTGACTGATCGCAAGTCCCAGTCCCGAACCGCCAAAACGTCTGGCGGTTGAGGTTTCTGCCTGAGTAAAGCTTTCGAAAATAGTGGCGAGTTTCGCTGCCGCAATACCTATGCCCGTGTCGCGCACACTAAAGCGGATGGTGTTGCCCGATTCATCGGCTGTGACCAGCAAGGCACTGACGCGCACGGAGCCTTTATTGGTGAATTTCACCGCATTGCCAGTGAGGTTGAGCAACACCTGCTGCAGGCGGAGTGGATCGCCTGCTAGTGTGGCGGGGATGGCGGGATCGATATAATACTCTACGGCGATCTGTTTCTGCTCGGCAAGGTTATGGGTAATAATAGCAAGGTTATGAAACACGTGACTGAGGTGAAAGGGGAGCGATTCGAGCTGGAGTTTTCCCGCTTCAACCCGTGAAAAGTCAAGAATGTCGTTGAGAATTCCAAGCAGTGAACGAGATGCGGAGTTAATCTTGGCGACGTAGTCGCGTTGCTGGCCAGTGAGTGGTGTTTGTTGTAGCAGCGTCAGCAGTCCCAGCACCGCATTCATCGGGGTGCGGATTTCGTGACTCATGTTGGCCAAAAATTCACTCTTCGCACGGCTCGCATGTTCGGCGCGTTCGGTCGCCAGTCGCAATGCTTCACGGGCTTCTTCGCGCTCGGTAACATCTTTGTTGGTGCCGATCAGCTTGTGCGGATGGCCATCACTGCTACAGTGTACCTCGGCTGCCACACGAATTAAGCGTATGGCACCTGTATCCTGACGGCGAATATAGTATTGAGACATATAGCGGCTTCGCTGCTCAATTGCTGCTTGAAAGAGAGCACTTTCCCGTTCGAAATCTTCTGGAAGTAGCGCTGTTTTCCACGTATCAAACGAGACGTTATTGGTTGGGGCAATGCCATAGAGGTCAAACATGGCGCGATCCCAGGTTAATTTATTCGATACTAGGTTGTATTCCCACACGCCAAGCTGAGAAGCTTCCGTCGCGAGCCGGAGCCGTTCGGCGTTTTCACGGTCGCGTCGCAGTGAATCTTGAATCAGGGCGGTGTGAACGCGCAGCCGTTGGTGGTATTGCCATAATCCAAGGAATCCGATCAGCGCGATAAAGCCGAGCAGGCCAACGCGATAGGTAGCTTCACGATACCAAGAGGCGTAAATACTGCTCACGCTGCGCCCTACCGCCACAATAAGTGGTGTGTCCATTTGCAAAGAGGGTGGCTGCACGGTGCGCATGGCAATCATGTATTCTGCATCGCCGGTATCAATAGTACGGCGCTGAAACGTGGCTTCTGATGCGTGTTCGCGATGGAAGTTGAAAATGGAGTTTGAGTCAGCAAACGATTTATACGACTCGGGATATGCGAGGAAAAGTGAGCCGTTTCCGTGTATGACAGCACTCCACATATCATTACTATAAATGATAGAACGCAAAAGAATGCTGAAATAATCAGGATCAAGCGTTGCGCCGACAATACCATTAAAATGTCCTTGGGCGTCTGGTATCATCCGCACAAGGTTCATTCCAAGGACTTGACTGGGGAACGTACTAAAGGGTGGCCCGATAAAAAGGGTTTGCGGATTAGGGTTGTGTTTCGGGAGTTGAAAGTATTCGCGGTAGCTGAAATTTTGCCCTACTACAATCGGCCGGTTTGAAAGTGTTACGGTTCCTTCGCCATCCATTATCAGGAAGGTGCGAATGCCGGGCATGGCGTCGCTCATGGCGTACAGGCGTCGTATCCCAACGGCTTTTCCTTCATCGCCTTGCCAAAGTGGGAGGTCGTTACGGATTCCGGCGAGGGCACGGTTGACTGAGTCGAGCTGACGTATAATGTTTTCGTCAATCACTCGTGCCTGCGTCTCTAGGCGATCCTGTTCTTGTTTTGTCAGCGTTTGGTAGTCGCCGTAGAGTGAAAACGCCACAAATCCACCAAGAATCAGCAAGCCTACGGCAAAGAGCATCCAGTGGAAGCGGTGCACGGCAAGGTATTTTTGGTGTGAGTGATCCATGGCAAGACCTCCTTTCAGGAGCGAGTGCTGGCGTATCCTGTTTCCCCATATGCGGTCAACTTGTCACGTAGCTCCACGTCGTCCCTTCTTTGCTGTCTTTAATTTGAACGCCACCTTGCAAAAGTTGGTCGCGTAGCGCATCAGAGGTAGCAAAATCCTTGGCGGCGCGGGCGGCGTTGCGCTGGGCTATCAGGGCTTCGATTTGAGTTTCGCTGAGTGTGGCTTGCGAGCGGTGGCGGAACCATGCGGTGGCGGGTTGCTGGAAAATACCCAGCACGTTACCGCAGGCTTTAAAGGCCGCCAGCAAAGCGTGTTGCTCGGCGGTGTTCCACGGTGCCAGACGGTTGCCATCGCGCGCGGCGTCGAAAAGGGCGGCGATGGCCAGCGCGGTATTAAAGTCGTCGTCCATCGCGGCTTCAAATGAAGTTTTCAGGGTCGCGAGAGTCGCCTGGAGTTCTGGCCGGACGGCATTGCCACTCGCTGGCTCGTTGGTTTCGCATGCTTCCACAAAGCGGTAGAGCCGCTCTAGCCCGCTTTCGGCAGTGGCAAGGTTGGTGTCGCAGAAGTCAACTGGACTGCGGTAGTGGGTTTGGGCAAGGAAGAAGCGGAGCACTTCGGCATCGCAGCTTTTGAGGATATCGCGGATGGTGAAGAAGTTGCCGAGCGATTTGGACATTTTTTCGTCGTTAATGTTGACAAATCCGTTGTGAATCCAATAGTTGGCGAACGGTGCGTGGTTGGCGCATTCTGACTGCGCGATTTCGTTTTCGTGATGCGGAAAAACGAGATCCTTGCCGCCGCCGTGGATGTCAAAGGTATCGCCCAGGTGTTTTTTCCCCATCGCTGAACATTCGATGTGCCAGCCGGGGCGACCAGCGCCAAAGGGGGCGTCCCACGATGGTTCTCCTTCTTTCGCCCCTTTCCAGAGGACGAAATCAAGCGGCGATTCTTTGAGCGTGTTGACTTCGATGCGCGCACCGCTTTGCAACTCTTCCAGATTTTTCTGACTCAGTTTGCCATATTCGGGAAAGCGGCTGATGCGGAAGTAGACGTCGCCACCGGCTGGGTAGGCGTAGCCTTGGTCGATGAGGTTTTGGATCATGGCGATCATTTCGTCAATGTGCTCGGTCGCTTTTGGCGTAATGGTGGGCGGAGCGACAAAGAGGGAGGCCATGTCGGTGTCGTGTTCCGCAATAAAGCGGGCGGCGAGCGCTTGCCACGGTTCATTATTTTCGAGCGCACGACGGATGATTTTATCGTCAATATCGGTGTAGTTTTTGGCGAACGTTACGGTGTAGCCGCAATATTCAAAGTATTTACGGATAATGTCGAAGGCCACGGCACTGCGGGCGTGTCCAACGTGGCAGTAGTCGTACACGGTGACGCCGCAGACGTACATGCGGACTTGATGAGGGGTAATTGGAGTAAAAAGCTCTTTTTGGCGCGTTTGGGTGTTGTAAATGCGTAGCATGGTACCTCTAGTATGTTGATAGCAATGGCGTGTTTGGAAGTAACCTGAATCATAACGTAGGACGATGGTATTGGGAACATTTTTCATTCGTAACGGGTGTGTCTTCTTTCTTGATTCGCCTTGATGAAACAGAGTATTCTCTGACGAACACACCTCTGGAGAAGCCCATGTCATACGCCTTTTACCTGTTTGATCTTGATGGAACTCTGGTCGATTCGCTTCCCGATCTTACTGACTCGCTCAATTATACTGCGATTAAAATTGATTATCCGAAACGATTTACTATGGAACAGGTGCGCGATTTTGTTGGCGATGGGCTGACGGTGCTGCTGCGTCGGGCGTTCCCAGAATATGCTGATGTGGTGCTCTATTTACGCAAGATTTTTCATGAATACTACGCCGACAATTGTAATGCGCGGACGCTGCTCTATGATGGCGTGCTGGAAACGCTGGAAACGCTGCACGAATCGGGCGTGGCGTTGGCCGTGGTGACCAATAAGCCCGAAGAGTTTACCCATCCAATCTTGCGGCGCAATCACATGCACCACCTTTTTCACCTGATCTACGGTGGCGATACGTTTCGTTTCCGCAAACCAGACCCCGAAATTATCCGTCGTGCCCTCAATAAGGTGAATATCGTTGCGTCAGAATCGCTGATGGTAGGTGATAGTATCAATGATATTCAGGCTGCGGCTGGTGCCGGAGTTGACAGTGTTTTGGTGACTTATGGATACGGCAAGCTGCATGAAATTACGCCATCGCCAACTTTTACGATTGATACCTTTCCGCAGATTCTTACGCTCTGATGCACTACCTTCAGGTGGCTTTAGTTGGCATTGGCGCACCGCTGACCTACACGGCACCGCGCAATCTGTTGCTGGAACGTGGCGCGGTAGTGCGCGTTCCGCTGGGGCGTGGTGAACGGGTGGGTGTGGTGCTTGCCAGCAGCGACACCGCACCGCCGGAATTTGCGACGAAATTAAAAGCCATCCACGAAGCATATCCCCATCTGACGTTGCATCCGGCGCAGGTCGCACTCGCCGAATGGCTCTCCAACTATTATTTGCACGACGTCGCGGGCTATCTGGAAGCCATGATTCCACCACTGCGGCAGACCCTCTTGCCCGAGCGGGTGGCGCTGCATCACATCGGCGCGATTTCCCCTCGCGCCAAAGAGATGAAACGGATTGCCGAACAGATTGCGCAGGGGGCGATCCGCTTTATCGACGAAATCCCGGCCGCTCTGCGGCGCAAAATGGTAGAGCGGGAAATTATCCGCACCGTGCCGCGTGCCGCCGCGCAAACGGCTTACCGGGCGCAAAACTATGCGGCACGCCTGAGCGATGTGCAGCGCACCGCTTGGCAGGCGGCACTGGCGACGGATCGCCCCGTGCTGCTCCACGGCATTACCGGCAGCGGCAAAACCGAAATCTACTTTTCCCTGATGGATACTGTGCTGGCGGAAGGTGGCTCTGTCATCTATCTCGTACCGGAAATCAACCTGACGCCGCTGCTGCGCGATAAGTTGCTAGCGGTTTTTGGCGAGCGGGTAGCGGTGATTCACTCGCAGATTGGCGAGGCGGAGCGCTACCGTTACTTTCTGCAAATGACGACGGGGGAAATTTCGATTGTTGTTGGGGCGCGCAGTGCGCTGTTTGCGCCAATGCCACACCTAAAGTTGATTATTGTCGATGAAGAACACGACAACTCCTATTTTCAGAGCGAATCACCGGTGTATCATGCGCGTGATGCCGCGCTGGTGCGGGGGCAGATCGAAGGGGCGCGGGTTATTTTGGGGTCGGCCACGCCGTCGCTGGAGAGTTACCTGAACGCCGAAAAAGGAAAATATCTTTTGTGCCATTTGGCAACCCGCTTTGCGGGGACGCTGCCGCAGGTCGAAATTATCCCGCCAGTCGCGGCGCGTGAGGCATCGCCGCTGGGGAGTGATATCGAAAAAGATTTGACGCAGACGCTTGCTGGTGGCAAGCAGGCGATTGTGTTTTTGAACCGACGAGGGTTTTCCCCCTACGCTATTTGCCAGCAGTGCCGCACGACGCTGAAATGCCCCCACTGCGATGTCAGCCTGACGTACCACAAAGCGTTGGGAAAAGTGATGTGTCACTATTGCGAATCCTCTTTCGCTCTCGGCCATCCCTGTAGCGAGTGCGGTAGCCGCGAGTTTGTGATGATGGGGATGGGGACAGAGCGGCTGGAAGAATATCTGGAACAGGCGTTCGGTACGTACGGTGTGATTCGGATTGACTCCGACAGTGCCGGAACCCGCACGCGCGCTGAGGCCTTGATCCGTTCCTTTGCGGCGGGTGAAGCGCGGCTTTTGGTGGGAACGCAGATGATTGCCAAGGGGCATCACTTTCCCGATGTTGATATGGTGGTGGTGCTCGGCGTCGATGCACTCGTAAATATTCCCGACTTTCGGGCTGGCGAGCGGGTTTTTCAACTTTTGACGCAAGTTTCCGGTCGCGCCGGACGGCAGGATGGTGCCAATGGTCGTGTTGTGATTCAGAGCGAATACGCTGAACTCCCCGCGATGCAGGCTGTGCTGGCGGCTGATCAGTCCATCTTTTATCAAGCAGAAGTCGATTTTCGGCGCGATTTTGGTTATCCGCCGTTTGGCCGGATGGCGCTACTGGGAATCAGCGGAACGCGCCAAGATGAGGTGCGGCGGGCGATAGAAACACTGGCCGAAGTGGCGCGGGGCAACACGCTGGGCGTTGAAGTGCTGGGGCCAACGCCGTTTATGGTAGAGCAGGTGCGGCAGCGCTATCAGTGGAAAGTGCTCTTTAAAGCCTCGACGCATCGCGCGCTGGCCTTGCTGTTGGATGAACTGCGGGGGAAAACCCTGCCGCGCGCACTTCGGCTGAAAATTGTGGTAGATCCGGTGGGCGTGGGGTGATGAGCTGGCGATTCAGGGAATGATAGACGGGATTTTCGGTATACAATCAGGGGAAAAATTTCTTCAGACTGTGAAACAACGAATCCCAAGAATCAGTAGAATGAAGCAGTATAGACTGCGTTAGTTGGCTCTGTGGTTGCGTCGTATCGACCGCGAAAAAGGATTCATCATCTGTAAAACCTTCCCACGTCAGCCGTTGTGCGAAGTACACCGCGGGGGTGGCTTCGGAAGGGTCGTTTCCTTGAGCGAGTCGTGCAGTAATCCGCGTGAGGCAGACAGCTTCTGGCGCCCAGCAGTGGATCAGTAGATAGGGAATGCCGCTGCGGTAGAGTTGTTCGCGCCACGCGCGGCGGCTGAAGGTGGCGTCGATGATGGCATTGGGCAGGGCGCAGGCTCGCGCAATCAGGGTCGTGTAGGTTTCTTGGGTCAGATCGTTGGTATAGATGCCGCTGCCGAGTGTGCTACGGCTGGAAGCGTCAGGGGCGATTCCAGCAAGTTCTTTGCGGATCACGTCGGAGCGCAGATGTGGCAGGCCGGTATGCGCGGCGATGTGGGCGGCGAGGTAGCTTTTGCCACTACCGGAAAGTCCACAGAAGGCGAGAATCATAACGGCCACGCACGAATGTAGGTGGCGGCCAGTTCGATATAGCGTTGCAGGCGCGTGGCAGCGTGCTGGTAGGCGGTGGTGTCGGCGGCGAGGCTTTGCATTGTCAGGCTTTCCACTTTGGCGCGAACGAGTGCGCGGTACACTTTATAAAATGCAAACAGAGTGGGTGCGGCGGCGGCTTCGTTCAGGTGTTTGGCGCTGTGTTCTTCTAGGACGCGTGCCAGTTCGTGCCAGCCGTGAAAGGCGAGATCCATCGAAAGAAAGGCGAGGTCGCAAATGGGATCGACGCTGCGCAGCGGAATGCTGAACTCGAGTGCGTCGATGGCATGAATGGTGCCGCCAAGCTGGCATAGGTGTTCGAGGCGTAGGTCGCCGTGGCCGTCGACAATTTTCCCTTTGCTGGCACGTTCGTCGAGCGCGGTGGCATAGCGCCGATAGAAAGCATCGGTGGTATCATGCAGGGTTGTGAGCAGGATTTGATCAACTTCGCTTCCGCGGTGTGCGGCAAGAACGTCGAAGTTGGCGCTGGTTTTTGGGAAAAGTTCGGCGGTGGTACCGTAGATGCCAAGCGATGGTGTGGGCGGCAGGGTGCGGTAAAAGGTGGTGAGGCGGCTGGCGACTTGTTCGATCAGCGCTCCCGGCGCAGTCGCGGTGTGCAGGACGTTTTGCAGCAGCGCTTGGTCGGGAATGCGCTCCATGATCACTGCCCACTCGACAATTGGAGCGAGCGGGCTATGCAGGCAAAGTGCGGCACCGTCCCATTGGAGTGGTGTCGCTTCGAGGTAGATGCCGCTGCTCAGGCGTGAATTCAGGGTCACTTCAAGTTGACAGAAGTGTTTGCGCGCTTCCAGCGTTTGGTAGTTCACAAAGCCGAAGTCGACGGGCTTTTTGATTTTGATCACTTTGTCTTGACCGATGAAGACCGATGAGATATGGGTTTGGATGTTGTGCCACTCGGTTTGGCCGAGGAGAGTGCTCTGGGTGATCAATGTGGTGAAGTCCATAACGCCCCCCTTTTTGTTGTGTTGGATGTGCGAAT
Source organism: Chrysiogenes arsenatis DSM 11915 (assembly GCF_000469585.1). Classification (NCBI taxonomy): domain Bacteria; kingdom Pseudomonadati; phylum Chrysiogenota; class Chrysiogenia; order Chrysiogenales; family Chrysiogenaceae; genus Chrysiogenes; species Chrysiogenes arsenatis. Next base: position 48,384 of record NZ_AWNK01000008.1, on the reverse strand, counting down.
GAAATTAGGTATTTTGGTTTTTCTTATTGCGCTGTGGATGTTGTATCCGCGCAAGTATCCGTTACGAACGATGTTCCGTGTTGCGATTGCGCTCTTTATTGTCATTTCGCTGATCACTATGTACAAGTAATTAGCTCAAAAAATCCATCCGTTTGCGATGCCACAGTGAGTAGTGGCGGACGTTGCCGGGGGCGTGCGAGATAAACACCGATGCAAGGAAAATGGCTCCGAGAAACCAGAGTGGTGCGGGATACCACGGGTGAAGGAACGAGAGAAATGCGACCTTGATCACAATCAGATGGCAGCGAATTTGTACAAGATATGAACCATTAGTCCAGATTTCCAGCCCCATCAAGGCGAATCCGCTGACGATGCAGAGTTGGTGAAACCAGTACCACGATTCATACGGTACTTCGTAGAGGTAAGCGCCAACGGATATCGCTACTGTCCAGAGGTGAAGGGCGCGGAAGAACATTCGTGCATAGTGCTGTCCGTAAAAAGTGCGATTATGGGTCGGGAAAAGAAGGGCTTTCCATTGCATGAATTGACTCCATCATAACGTAAATAAAAAAGCCCTGAGGGAAATCCCTCAGGGCTTTGGTTAGTGCGTTAGCAGCTTACCAGTTGTTGCGACGTGGACGTGGCTCACGCTCACGAGCTTCGTTTACTTTGAGTGCGCGGCCACCGAAGTTAGCGCCATCAAGTGCAGCAACGGCATTCTTAGCATCGTCATCTTCCATTTCGACAAAACCAAAACCGCGCGGACGGCCAGTTTCGCGATCGCTGATTAACTTAACAGAGAGTACTTCGCCAAATTCTGCAAACAGTTCACGAATGTCTTCTTCATACGCGCTAAAAGGCAAGTTTCCAACATAAATAGACTTCATAAAACATCGTCTCCTAAAAAAAATTCCCGCGCTGATCTTTCGTCTTGAACTGTCTACAAAGGCAGACCGATCTGAAAAGGCTGAGCATCGGATTGCTGGTATGTAGCAGATAAAAAATAGAATGTCACTAGAATAAATTCACTTTCCAAAAAAAATTCCATGCTTTATGACTGTTTTTACTAAATATTTTGCACGACTTACGAGGTATGAACATGTTCGATGTATACTTTTACGAAGCATTTGCAGAAGAGGAATCTGCCCTGCATTCTTTTTTGCCAGATACGATCTGCGCGGGTTTTACGGCGGCGACGCCGCAGGAAATTGGTCACGCGGTGGCTCCGGCGGCGCTTATCAGTGTACGCACTCAGTCGCAGATTCCGCTTGGGTGGGCACAAGGGCTACAGGGCATTTTGACCCGCTCTACGGGGTATGATCATGTCTTGCGCTATCGTCAGGAGAGTGGTGTGGCAGTGCCAGCTGGCTATTTGCCGCTTTATTGCCATCGTGCGGTGGCGGAGCAGGCGATGCTGTTGTGGATGGCGCTGTTGCGTCTTTTGCCACGCCAGCAAGCGCAGTTCCATACGTTTTACCGTGATGGGTTGACGGGGCGTGAAACTGCGGGAAAAACGTTGGCCGTGTTCGGGGTAGGCAATATCGGGTACGAAGTGCTCAGGATTGGTCGTGGGCTGGATATGCGGGTGCTGGGGGTTGATATTGTACAGCGGCACGACGATGTGGAGTATGTCGCGCCGGAGTATGCGGCGGCGCAGGCGGATATTCTGGTTTGTGCTATGAATCTGACTCAAGAGAATCAGGGGTATTTTTCTGATGATTTTTGGCGCCAGTGCCGACCGGGAGCCGTTTTTGTCAATATTTCTCGCGGCGAATTATCGCCACCGGCGGCTTTATTGGCAGCGCATGAACGTGGAATCCTCGGTGGTATAGCGCTTGATGTGTACGATGCCGAAAGTGCTTTGGCGGGTTGTCTGCGGGGCGGGAAGGTGTCGACGGATGCGTCGGTTGTGGCAACGTTGGCTTTGCAAAAGCGACAACAGGTTATTTTTACGCCGCATAATGCGTTCAATACCGAAGAGTCAGTGGTGCGTAAGTCGTCCCAAAGCATTGAACAGGTGCGGGCATTTTTCGAGCGTGGTGCATTTTTGTGGCCGGTGCCGAATGGGGAATCAAAAAATATACTATCTCACTGAGAAGGATTTCTGGTATTGTCGGCGCGATTGTAATGCGTGTTTTGCGAAAATATAGCGCACTGAGAAGGACGTCAAACACATGGATGATCACCTTTACCTTGGTATTCAGCAAATCGTAGACCGGCAACAGGATGTGTATGGCTATGAGTTGCTGTTTCGCTCGACCGAAAACAATGCTGCCGGTGAAATCTGGGACGACTTGGCCGCTACGGCGCGTGTGCTGGTCAACTCCATTGTTAACCTGGGTATGCAGGAAACGATTGGCGATAAAGTCGGGTTTATCAACGTCAATCACGAGGTGCTGGCTGAGGGTTGTGTCGAAATTCTCCCCCACGATCAGTTTATCCTCGAAATTTTGGAAAATACGCCGATGACGTCCATGACGGCAGATTTAGTGCGGCAGTATGCTGATGCTGGCTTTAGCTTTGCGCTCGACGATTGTATTCTAGAAGATGATTTCCACGAGCGATTCGCTCCGGTGATGGGTCATCTTTCGATTATTAAAGTTGATGTGCGAAAAAACACGCGCGAACAGTTGATAGCAGGGATTCCCAAACTAAAAACGCTCGGCTTTAAAGTTCTTGCCGAAAAAATAGAGACGCACGAAGAGTTTGATTTTTGCGCGGGGCTGGGGTGTGACTACTTCCAGGGATATTTTATTGCCCGTCCTACCGTTTTGCAGGCTGGGGGCATTGAGCCGGCAAAGCTGGATCTGATTCGTATTCTTAAAGAACTTGCGGAGGATATTGATATCCGCAAGCTGGAAAAGTTTTTTGTGACCAGTCCAGAACTTAATTATAGCCTTTTGCGTTTTATCAACTCAGCGGTATTTTCCATTCGCCAGAATATTTCATCGATTCGGCAAGCGCTCGCTTTGATTGGCCGTAAGCAACTCGCCAGTTGGCTGATGCTTATGTTGCATGCGGGGCCGAAAAAGCTCTACAAAGATGTGCATCCGGTGCTTCAGATTTGCCTGATGCGTGCGCGTTGTATGGAGCTTCTGGCAGGCAATATCTCCGGTAAGAGGTTGCCGGGTGTTGCCGAAAAGGCGTTTTTTGCGGGATTCCTTTCGTTGGCCGATGTTATTTTGGGGCATTCACTCGAAAAAATCTTTCAGTCTATCTCGATTGATAAAGAAATCGAATCGGCAGTGCTCAAGCGGGACGGGGTTATCGGGAAGCTGCTTGATCTGAATGAGGCACTAGAAGAAGAGCGGCTTGATGTTGTGCGCACGTTGAGTGCCGATCTTGGGCTAAACCCTGAAGCGATTAACCGCGTGCAACTCGAAAGTTTTATTTGGGCGCGTAACCTGCAGCAAAATGCGAGCAAACCGCGCATGTAGTTTTTCTGTCATTTTTGCTCTTTGTCCTGAACAATAACGTGTCGCTTTCGCTGGGATTTGTACAAAACGGTATTCTGATTGACGATAGACGGGTTCTTTGCTAAAAAATCGCTTGAACAATTTTGTAAGCCTGTTCAGTACACGGGAGGGAATCTGTGGATATAGCAACGCTCGTAGGGCTTGTGGTCGCGTACGCACTCGTTATTATGGCGATGGTGCTTGGTGGCCGGATAGGAATTTACATTGATATCCCTTCAGTGTTGATTGTTTTTGGCGGGACAATGGGCGTGACGTTGATGGCCTATCCGCTGGCGCAAGTAACGAGCGTGATGTCGGTTATTAAAAACTCTTTTTTCTATAAGGGTGAAGATCCTTCAGCCGTCATTGCGCGGATGGTTGATTTCGCCACGCGCGCCCGTCGCGATGGGATTTTGGCGCTGGAAACGGCTGCTGAGGAAGTAGAAGATAATTTCCTGAAAAACGGGATTAAGCTCGCAGTTGATGGAACTGACCCTGAATTGGTGAATACTATCCTTGAAACGGAACTCGAATATATTGCCAGCCGTCACAAGTCAGGTGTTGGCATACTGGAGTGTATGGGAACGTACGCTCCAGCGATGGGGATGATTGGGACGCTTGTTGGGCTGGTTGCGATGCTGCAGTCGATGGATGACCCATCGTCTATCGGGCCGTCCATGGCGGTTGCTCTTTTAACGACGATGTACGGTGCGATGCTTGCCAATATGTTTGCCCTGCCGCTAGCGGGGAAGTTGAAAGAACGGACAGGCGAAGAAGCGTTGATTAAAACAATTGTTATTAACGGTATTATGTCGATTCAGGCGGGTGACAACCCGCGAATTGTGGAACAGAAGCTCAACTCCTACCTTGCTCCGGCACAACGAAAGAGTCAGTTTGAATAATGGGAAAAAAGAAGTGCAAATGTCCCGAATGCGTCCCTGGTGCTCCCGCATGGCTTGCGACGTTTGGCGATCTTATGAGTCTCTTACTCTGCTTTTTCGTACTCCTGCTTTCTATGGCGACACTGGATAAAATTAAAATCGTGGAATCGCTTGGCTCCCTGAAGTCAGCCCTTGGCGTACTTGAGGCAGGGCGAAATACCGAAGTTTCCAAACAACCCATCATCGTAACAGCCATGATTCAGGATATTGAAGAAATTGAGATGGAAGAAACCATCAACGCCATTAAAGAGTTGGCTGAAGTGACTGGCTTGCAGGATGAACTTCAGGTTGAAAAGGATATGGAAAACGAAGGGGTAAAAGTTACCCTTGCCGAAGGGCTACTGTTCGATCGCGGCAGTGCCGATCTCAAACCGGCGGCATTCCCCGTGCTTGATCGCCTTGCGGGGATTATTAATAATTCCAAACGGAAAATTCGCGTAGAAGGGCACACTGACAACGTGCAGGTGCGTTCGACCTATGCGTCTAACTGGGAACTTTCGACGGCGCGTGGCGTGAATGTCGTGAAGTATTTTGTTCAGGGGCGCAATTTAGATCCGCGTCTCTTTAGTGCCGCGGGATATGGCGAGTTCAAGCCCGCAGTACCGAATATCACCGAAGCGAATCGAACCAAAAATCGGCGCGTTGAGGTCTATTTTCTGGGTTCTGATCGCAAAGATGCCGACGATGTGCGGCAGTTGCGCCAACTTTTGGATCAATAATATCCGTAATTCGGCACGCCGATAGTAAACACAAGGAGGATTCTGTCATGGCAGACGAAGAAAAAGAGGAAAAAGAAGGCGGAGAGAAGCCGAAAAAATCGAAAAAAATGCTCATCATCATTATTGTTGTCGTGCTATTGCTTGTGGGTGGTGGAGCTGCGGCCTATTTCTTTCTGTTTTCGAGTAAGCCTGCGCCAGAAGAGGATCCTGCAGCGGCACTCAGAAAGACGGTACCAACAGAGTCAATGGAGATTGGCCAAACATTTCCTATTGACACGTTTATTGTCAACTTGGCCAACCCGCTTGGGAAGCGTTACTTAAAGGTAACGATGCAGATGGAGCTTGATAATCCAAAGATGACAGCGGAGCTAGACCGGCGGATGCCGCAGTTGCGCGATGCTATTCTGACGATTCTATCGAGTAAAACCTATGAAGATATCTCGACTTCGCAGGGGAAGCTTCGTCTGCGTTCGGAAATCGTTGCTCGGGTCAATGCGTTTTTGACAAGCGGTAGTATTCGCCGCGTCTATTTTACCGAATTTGTGGTGCAGTAGTGGCCGTACCCCGCAAGTCATTTCAGCTTTCTCAGCAGGAAAACGAAGAGGTTGCCCGTAAGTTACAGTGGTACGGCGACATCCGTTTTGCTCTTGATGTAGAGCTTGGGCGGCGTTCGCTGAGTTTGCGTGAGATTCTTGACCTTAAAGAAGGCTCGATCGTCGAGTTGCGAAAAACGGCGGGCGAATCGGTGGATGTGATGGTAAATCACCGCTTGCTGGCAACCGCTGAAGTGGTGGTTATTGAAGATAACTTTGCTATTCGTGTCACCGACATTATTGACGATGATTTGATTCTCGAAAAACTCCTTGAAGGAGCTTACCGCGCATGAGTCAGCACCGCTTCTTTGGGTTGTGGTGGTTGCTGTTGCTGTGTTGCTTGATCCCTTCTTGGGTATTGGCCGATGTTGTCGGAGTAAAGTACACGCGCGAACAGGATATTTCCCAAGTGTGGCTTGAGGTTGATGGAGCAATTGGGAACTACACGGCGCAACAAGATGCACATACGCAGACAGTGGAAATTCATCTTGAGTCTCATCGACGTGCGGCGGTGCTCGGCGCGCGTTATGAAGTCGATGATATTTTCTTTTCGGCACTTACCTTTGCCGATGACCCCGCTGGTGGTGTGCGTGTCACCCTCGCTCTCAAGCGTTCGCTTGATCAGGTGAGCGTTGCCATCAGTCCACTGGCCAGCAGTCAGGCACTTGAAATCCGCATGGCTCCTTTGAGTGCCAATCAGGTGAGTGATTATCTTCCGTTGGCAGCGCCGAACGAAGAACTTGCCCTCTTTGAGGGGAGTTGGCGGATGTTCGCGGCGCTCGGGATTGTCTTACTGCTCTTTGCCGGGCTGACGCTTTTTCTGCGTAAGCTCGGGCAAGCAGGCTCACCGCTGGCCATGTCGGGGATTCGGGTCGTTGGTCGCACTCCGGTCGGAAATAAGAAAAATCTCCTTATTATCGAAATGTTTGATCGCTATATGGTTTTTCTGGAATGGGATACTGGTGCGTGCCTCGTTCGTGAAGTGAGCGACGAAAAAGAGCTGGCGCAAATTCAGCACTATGAGCAGCGTGTGCACGTCAACTTCTCTTCTTACTTACGCAAAGCGGTTACGCGCAATAACCCCAGTGGTGTTGCAGAGATGATTCGGCAGCGGATGGATGGCATACGCAGTACGACTGATAAGGATGACCGCCGTGGTACTCTGTAGGCTTGTTTTCGCTGGGCTGCTGCTGTTCTTTGTGCCACTGGTGGCTTTTGCGGTTGACCCTGTACCACTGCCGGTCATCAACTTTGGGATCGAATCGTCGTCTGATCCTGATCGTGTTTCGGTGACATTACAAATCCTTCTCATGCTGACGATCCTGACGCTGGCACCGGCGATTTTGATGCTCATGACGTCATTTGTCCGTATTATTATTGTGCTTGGGTTTTTACGCCAGGCGTTGGGGACGATGCAGCAGCCACCAAACCAGATTATCGTTGGCATGGCGCTTTTTTTGACATTTTATATTATGACGCCAACATTTACGGAAGTAAATCGCGTGGCGCTGCAACCGTATCTGGCGAATGAAATTACGACTCAGCAAGCGCTGGAAAATGCCTCCAAGCCGATGAGCGAATTCATGCTCAAGCATACGCGCGAAAAAGATTTAGCGCTGTTTGTGCATTTTAGTGGCGCGGAACGACCTCGCAATAAGAGCGAAGTTGATTTCTTTACGATTGTTCCAGCGTTTGTGATCAGCGAACTGAAAACCGCGTTTGAAATGGGATTTATGATTTTTATCCCTTTCTTGATTATCGACATGGTCGTAGCGAGTACGCTGATGAGTATGGGGATGATGATGCTCCCTCCCGCGATGATTTCGTTGCCATTCAAACTGATTTTATTTGTACTGGTTGATGGGTGGAATCTGGTAATGTCGAGCATTGTACGCAGCTTTGTGGAGCGATGACATGAGTCCAGAGTACGTAACCGATTTACTGATCCACTCCCTCACGCTTGCGCTGCTCATTGCCTCGCCAATGTTGGTTTTAGGATTGGTTACCGGGGTAATTATCTCTATCTTTCAGGCGGCTACACAGATTCAGGAAATGACCCTGACGTTTATCCCAAAGATTGTTGTCGTTATTCTCGGTCTGGCGTATGCGTTGCCGTGGATGATCAATATGCTGACGGCATTTACTATTACCCACTACACGAACATCCCAGATCTCATAAGGTAACGCCGCTTGTTCGATCCCGCCCTGCTGAGTATTGAAGAGATTTATATCTTTGTGCTGGCTCTGATTCGCACGTTTGCGCTTTTGGCCGCGGTGCCGGTTATTGGGAGCGAGCAAGTGCCCGCAACGGTCAAAACAGGATTAAGCCTGTTGCTGGTCATTCTGACGTTCAGTTCCATTCCACGGGAAAGTGTGGTGATTGCGCCGGATCTCCTGACGTTGTTATTTATCATTTTGAAAGAAGTGTTGCTGGGCGCTGCGATAGGTTTTGCGGGTCGTTTTGTTTTCGCTATTGTGATGTTTGCGGGGCATATTATCGGTTTTCAGGTCGGGCTGAGTATGTCGAACGTGCTTGATCCCACGACGAATATTCAGGTGCCTATCATTGGTCAGATACTCAATATCTTTGCTATGATACTTTTTCTGGAGTTCAATGCGCACCATTGGGTGCTCTTTGGCTTGTTTGAAAGCTACCGCACCTTACCATTGGGGGAGCTTTCCCTTGAGAGGCTCGGGCCGCTTAGCATAGTTTTTGGCGAACTGGTGCGACAGATTTTTGTGCTTGGATTTCAGATTTCTGCACCGATTATGGTGATTATTATGATCAAGCATGCGACGATGGGGATTATCGGGAAGATGGCACCGCAAATCAACCTGTTGACGGTGGGGATTCCGATCCAGATTTTCCTGGGTATTGTGGTGTTGGTAATTCTTTTGCCATCCATACGATATTTTTTAGAGGCTGTTTTTGGCCGTTATCACGATGTTATTGCAACTATTATGCGGCTTTTTGCCCCGTAGTGTCCCTATGTAAGGAGAAAAAATATGGATCCATCGGTTGATATGTCTCGTTATGCCAGTACGGTCGAGTATATTTTGCTTGGCTATCTTGTTATTGCGCTCATTTGTGCCCTGCTTATGCTGGTCTATGCGCTGAAAAAAAAGCAGGTGAGCAGTGGTATGGCGTGCGTTTTTGCGATTACCAGCGGTGCGTTCTGGCCTATGACGCTGTTTCTTGTGATCCGTAAGTATTTTTTTGGCAAAGACATTCCTCAACAGCCGGTGTATCGCAAGCCGTGGGAACGCTTTGGGAAGTGATGGCAAAACGTTTTTAGAAGGTGAAATACGTGTTACTTGTGCTTGATACCTCTGGAGGATCATTTTCAGCAGGGATTTTGGGTGGTGATGGTGCGCCCTACGCGGCGCTTGAAGTGCATGGCGGGCAAACGCATTCCCTGTTGCTCCCATCAGCGATAGATGCTTTGCTGGAAACGCTGGAGTGCCAACAGGCAGCGCTTCGCGGTATCGTGTTTGTGAATGGCCCGGGGAGTTTTACGGGATTGCGAGTAGGTGGTTCGTTTGTTAAGGGGTTGGCGTTCAACTCTCCATTGAAAATCTACTGCATTTCCCGTTTGGCAGCGCTATTGTTTGCCTATCGGGATTTTCCGCTTCCGTTGCTCGTGTTGAGTGATGCCAGAAAAGGGGAACTTCACTGTCGTGGCTTGAATATTCCTGAACTGGAAAATGATTGTCTCCTTTCGCCTGAAGCGGTACTGGGAAAAATCCCGACGGACACCTACGTGCTTGGCGAGATCCCAGAGCGGTATCGCGATACCTTTACGCAGGCCAAAAGAGTAAAATACCTTCCGTTGCCACCACTTGGTTTTTGGGCTGGTCGATGCATACAGCTCACGCCAGACTATCCAGAAACACCGCTCAGCCACATTGAGCTGTTGTATATGCGCAAGTCTGAAGCGGAAGTAGCACGGGAAGAGAGGGGAAAATGAGTTCGCTACGCGTGGGATTGGTCAAGCGCGAACATCTCCCTGCTGTTGTAAGTATTGAAACAGCACGCTTTTCTCACCCATGGAGTCTTGAAGCATTTGTTGGTGAATGGGAAAAGTCGGTGACGTACGCCCCCGGCGTATTTGTGGGCGAAGAGCTGATTGCATATGCTTTTGTCTCGCTGATTGCCCCTGAAGCCGAACTGAATAACATTGCGGTGCATCCGTCGTACAGCCGTATGGGTGTTGCGAGTCTCTTGATGAACCACATTCGTGAAGTGTGCTGTCGTCGTGGTATTCATAGGCTATTGCTCGATGTAAACGTCAACAATAAAGCTGCGTTGGCGCTGTACCGCCGTTGTGGGTTTACAGACGATGGTGTGCGCAAAAAGTACTACCGAGATGGTGGGGATGCGCAGTTGATGAGCTGGGAGTTTGACGGGGAGTGACGCAGTTGCCAGTGAGGGAATACAAAAAAGCGGTTCACCGTTTCCGGTCAACCGCTTGCTTTGTAATGGCTCCCCGGGCCGGATTCGAACCAGCGACAGGGTGATTAACAGTCACCTGCTCTACCGACTGAGCTACCAGGGAATATCGCTTTTCGCTTGGCGCTCATGGCGCTAGAAAAGCAACGGGGGGATTTTTAGCAAACTTCGAGAAGCGCGTCAATGCCTATTTTCTTTTTGATGAAAATATCTTGATTTTTACTTCGAGCAACAGGCTTACGGCAAGTGGAGCTGGAGCTCTGGTGGAAGGGTCACGTTGATAGGTTGTTTCGTGGTTGGATGCGTGAACATGAGCTGCCACGCGCAGAGTGCAATAGAACGATCCGCGCACGGTTGTGGTGCGCCGTAGCGCAGATCGCCCACGATGGGGTGCCCAATAGCGGCCAGTTGGCAGCGGATTTGATGCTTTCGCCCCGTGTGGAGTTCAATGTGAAGTAGGCTTTGTGTCTGGTTGGTTGCCATCGTGGTGTAATGCAGGCTGGCGGGTTTGCCTTGTGCGGCAACTTTTGTGTGGCTGTCGGTGGAAAGTAACGTATGGTGCAACGTGGCTGACGGGGGACTCGGGTGGCCGAGCACGATAGCTTGGTATTGCTTGGAAATATGGCGGAGCCGGATTTGTTCGCAGAGGCGGCTGGCTCCTTTGGATGTTTTGGCGAACAGGACAACACCAGAGACAGGGCGGTCGAGCCGTTGCACGATCCCAACAAAGGCATCGCCTTGTTTTTGATAGGTGTGCTTGAGGTAGTTTTTGACGATATCGTACAGCGACAGATCGTGCGTTTGATCCGGTTGTAGCGGGATGCCGCTGGGTTTATAGACGACGATCGTATGATTGTCTTCGTGGAGCACAGTGGGCAATGGGAGCTGGTGCATTTCTTTTCCTTGACGTATTCCCCCGGAGGTTTTCTAATCGGAGTCACGCACGCGAAAATCGCGGGCAATTTTCTATGATCTATCAGGGGTTGTATGGAGAATATCACAAGTCGTTCGAATGAAACGTACAAAATGCTCTCGCGTTTGCTCACGTCCAAAGGGATAAAAAAGCACTCTCTGGCATTGTGTCCGGGGACGAAAATCGTTGCGGAGTTGCTGCGTGATTTTCCGCAGCAGGTGGAGGGTATTATCGCGACTTCTGCAATGGACGTTCCTGCCGCGTGGCAGGACAGAAAAGTCATCTGGCTCTCGCGGGAGTTATTTCAGGAGCTTGATCTCTTTGGGACAAATGCTCCATTGGCATTGGTGCGTACTTCTGCGGTGTCACCGCTGCCGGTGATCTCAGGTGCATGGCGGGAATGCTTTGCTGGTGATGCGCTGGCGCTTCCGTTTCAGGATCCAGAGAATGTCGGGATGGCTATCCGTAGTGCGGTGGCTTTTGGGATTCGTGATATTATTCTCTTGGCTGAGGCCGCGAATCCGTGGCTACAAAAATCGTTTCGTGCCTCAAGTGGCATGGTGATGCGGGTTCGTTTCTGGCAGGGGCCAACATTGCAGGAGTTTGTCGCTCAAGAGCCGACTATGATCGTGTCACTCTCGGCGGAAGGGGTGGCGCTGTCACAGGCTCAATTCCCTTCGCCCTGTATTGTTTTGCCGGGCATTGAAGGGGAAGGGTTGCCCGAGGTCGCGCGTGCCGCATCGGTTGCGATTGCCATGGCTCCCGGTGTCGAATCGCTCAACGGAGCGGTGGCGACGGCTATCGTGCTCCATGAGCTTGCACGGCGTCGCAAATAGATTCTGCTTCTGCCATTCGATCCTTCCTATTTCGGTATACATCGGTTATAAATGTGGTCGCCTTCTATCAATTTCTCATGATGTTTTGGGGTTTATGCATACACAAAGTACAGAACACTCGGTCAGACGACACAGCCAAAATCTTGCGCGAATCAAGCGACGTCGCTTTGATGAACGCTACCTCTTGATTAATACAGAATCGGGGAAGGGTGACTATCTTTCGTGGCGTCGTTTTTCGTGGGTTATTTTTGGCGTTTTTCTCTATTTAGTCTTTGCAACGGCTCTTGCGATAATGTTTGCCCGTTTTTACTGGAATAGTGAAGATACCGCAGCGCAACTTCGTGGACAAATTGACTTTCTGAGTCATGCCCTTGAGTCACTTCAAGAAGTGAATGATAAGCAGCAAACTTCGCTTGAAATGGCGCAACTCGCGTTGCGAGAAAATCGCAATATCAATGAACAGTACAAGGAAGAGCTTTCCAAATATGTTGTCCTCAATGAGAATTTTTTACTGAAAGGAGCCGATAATCGGCGCTTTACCGAAAATGGCGAAGAGGGTGTGCGCGGAATGGAGCGCGAACTAGCTTTCGCCCGTTCACAGCTTCAGCGCCTTGCCGAGCGAGTCTATGCTATTGAAGGTGAGCTGCGACTTGACCACCAGCTTTCGATCCGTAAGGCACGTGATTTAACAGTAGATGATATTTATCAGGCGATAGATAACCTTGATAACGAAGTAACCCTGCGCAAACAAATTATTGCCGACATTCCGCTTTCTTGGCCAGCTGAAGGGCGGGTTACCAGTGATTATGGTGTGCGGATCCATCCGGTAACGAAGCAAGCATCGTTTCATAACGCCTATGATATCGCCAATGTTGTTGGTACGCCAGTACGGACGACGGCTAACGGGGTGGTTGTGGGTAAAGGATATAACCCTATTGCGGGTAATTTTCTGGAAATTGATCATAATTTTGGTTTTATGACGCGTTACGCGCATTTAAGTGAGATATTTGTTGAGATTGGCGATGAGGTGAACCGTTTCGATACCGTTGGGTTGATGGGCGCAACTGGCAGAACGACAGGGAGCCACCTTCACTACGAAGTGCTGTATCAGGGGAGCCACACGAATCCAAGCCGCTTTCTCCAAGGAAATCTGGCAAACGTTCATAGATTTTTTTCATACCCGGAGGTCAAATGGCGATATTCTCAACTGAAAAAGAAGTTAAGCGAGACGTCACCCCCACAATAATCGGCAATCGCGATTCGATTACTGGGGAAATTCATGCAGAAAGTGATGTGTTGATAGATGGAAAGTTCAAAGGGGACATCTACGCGAAGCAGTCGATCAGCGTGATTGCCGGTGGTTGTGTCGAGGGAAACTTCCATGCTGACAAAGTGATCGTCTCAGGAAAAGTCACTGGTATGGTTCGCGCCAATCAAGTTGTCATCAAAGGTGGCGGATTAATAGAAGGTGAAATTGCCTACCGTATCCTGATTATCGAAGAGAACGGAGCCCTTGAGGGGAAATGTGCGTTGCTCAAGCAAAATGTTTTAGCGGAAGATGCAAAAGAGGCGTGATGCGTCACGCAGGGAGGTTGGAATGACGAGCGGACACGCCACGCTGTCAGCGGCGATACGGTCGGAAAGTTCTTTGGCGCGTTTAGAGAAACGTATTGCGTTTCTGCGCGAAATCGATGCACTCAAAAGTATTTTACGCCGCTCATATCTTATGGATACGAGCCGTTTTGAAAACTCAGCTGAACATAGCTGGCATGTCTCTTTGATGTCGTGGATTCTGGCGGAGCATGCTCCGGCTGGGACAGATATTTGTGCGGTCGCGCGAATGATGCTTTTTCACGATATTGTTGAAATTGATGCTGGCGATACGTTTATTTACGATGTGGCGGGAACGGTCGAAAAAGCGGCAAAGGAGCAGGCGGCAGCGACACGTATCTTCGGACTGCTGCCGGAAGACCAGCGCGACGAGTTGCGCGCGCTATGGGTTGAGTTTGAAACCGGTAAAACTCCCGAAGCGCGCTTTGCCCGTGCGCTTGATCGTTTGATGCCGCTTTTGCATAATTATCATACTGATGGAAAAAGCTGGCGCGAACATGGTATCCGCTTCACGCAGGCCAAACAGGTAAATCAAGTTATTGCCAACTCTTCTTCTGAATTATGGGAATATGCTCTTGCTCTCTTGAATGACGCCGCTGAGAAGGGTTTTTTGATTGATGATCGCCACACCGCCGAAGATATACCATGTTAGTTATTCTCGTAAGCTTCGCGTTTGGATTCGGGTTAATCCTTAGTCGGATTGGCTTGCCACCGATGGTCGGTTTTTTGCTGGCGGGTTTTGCATACAATATGGCAGGGCTTTTGCCCCCCAATGGGCTGGATTTCATAGCGGGTCTTGGCGTGACCCTGTTACTGTTTTCCATTGGATTAAAGCTCGATGTAAAAGGGTTGCTTAAAGCCGAAATCTGGGCGAGCGCCACGTACCATCTTTTCTTCTCAACGGCGCTCTATTTTGGATTGCTATGGCTTGGTCAGTATTGGTTTGACACCCCATTATTGCAGGTTTCGTGGGCGACACTCCTCTTGCTTGCGTTCGCCCTTTCTTTTTTGAGCACAGTCTTTGTTGTCAAAGTGCTGGAAGAAAAAGGCGATATGAGTGCCTTTTATGGCAAAATCGCTATTGGCATTCTGGTTATGCAGGATATTTTCGCGGTGGTTTTTCTTTCAATTTCTGAGGGAAAAGTCCCTTCGCCTTGGGCACTGAGCGTCTTACTCCTTCCATTGTTGCGTCCCTTGCTTTTCAAGTTGATGGATATGGCGGGACATGGCGAATTGCTCATGCTCTGCGGTTTATTCATCGCGCTGGGTGTTGGTGCCGAAGGGTTTCATCTGGTAGGGTTAAAGCCCGATTTAGGGGCATTGGTGTTAGGGGTGTTGATTGCGTCGCACCCGAAAGCGTCGGAAATTTCAAAAGCTTTGTTTGGTTTTAAAGAATTGATGCTAGTCGGGTTTTTCCTTTCTATCGGTATGTCGGGTTTGCCTACGCTGGAAATGTTACTGGTTGCTATCGTGCTCTGTATATTACTTCCGCTTAAATCAGGACTCTATCACGTTATTATCAGCCGTTTTGGCTTACGCGCCCGTTCAACCATGTTGTCGACACTCAGTCTCACGAATTATTCCGAATTTGGTTTGATTGTTGCTGGAATTGCGGTGCACCAAGGGCTATTGCCAACTGAATGGCTTTTGATTATGGCCATCACCGTAAGTTTGAGCTTTGCTTTTTCGGCACCTCTTAACACCTATTCCGAAAAATTATATCAGACGGCGCGCCCTTGGCTGAAGCGGCTTGAAAGCAGGAAGGTGCATCCCAATGATGCGCCGATTGATGTTGGCAGCGCTCGTGTACTCGTTATCGGGATGGGGCGGGTTGGTTCTGGAGCGTACGATGAGTTGGCACCGTGGTATAATGGAGAGGCTGTTGGCATTGAACACGCTCCTGAGCGGGTTGATTTCCATCGCCAGCATGGCAGAAATGTGTTGCTTGGCGATGCAACGGATACTGACTTTTGGACGAAAATACGCCATAATTCGGTTCCAGAGCTGGTAGTTCTGGCAATGCCTAGTCACCATGGGAACGTGTATGCCGCGCATCAGCTGCGAAATTTGAATTTTCACTGTAAGGTAGCGGCAATTGCAAAATTTTCCGAAGAAGTGGAAGAGTTGCACACACTCGGCGTGGTTGTTTTTAATATGTATGAACAAGCGGGAGCAGGGCTTGCACGGCATGCGATAACGAATGGTATCGCGAATTGCGAGTGGGCACCGGTACAATAAAGGATCCCTGTATGTCAGAACAACACAATCCTGCTTCGCAGAGTCAACTGGAGTTGCTGAATCTTCGCTTGGCGAAAGCGATCAAACTGGCGAGTGATTTGGCGCTGAAGGCAGAATCGGCGAATCTTGCGAAGAGTGAATTTATTGCTAATATGAGCCATGAAATTCGCACGCCGATGAACGGAATTCTCGGCATGTCTGAGCTTTTGCTTGATACGCCACTCAACGAACATCAAACGCATATGGTGCAAACGATTCGCAAGAGCGGCAACGCGCTGCTTGATGTGATCAATGATATTCTCGATTTCTCTAAAGCCGAAGCCGGCTGTATTCTTCTCGACGAATCCGACTTCTCGCTTTTCGAGCTGGTCGAAGAGGTGATCGATCTTTTGGTCGTTCGTGCCCACCAAAAAGGGATTTCTCTCTGTGCGATGTTTGATCCGAATGTCCCTTGGATGGCACGCGCCGATCGCCTTCGTGTGCGACAGATACTCATGAATCTGGTCGGCAATGGGCTCAAGTTTACCCACACCGGTGAGGTGACGGTGGAAGTGACGACGCGCCATCATGAAGGGAGAGCATTTGTCGATATCAATGTTCGTGATACAGGGATCGGTATACCAGAGGAAAAGCTGCGCGAGCTTTTCCGTCCCTTCAATCAGGTTGATATCAGCACAACTCGGAAATATGGCGGCACAGGTCTGGGGCTGGCGATATGTAAACAGCTTGTAGAGCTTATGGATGGCACGATAGCGGTGGAAAGTTCGCTTGGTGTTGGCTCCGTATTCCGCGTGTCTCTCCCCTTTGCGCCGGCAGCGTACCCCGCTGCTGACCCCTTTAGTGCATTGAAGCAACGGATCACTTCGTCGCAGAATGCCATTATTGTTATGCCTGATAGCAGCGAACGGCGCGCGCTGACTCAACTGCTACAGCGGGTCGATATTCCAGTTATTTGTACGGCAGCGCGCTGTGCCGATGTTGCTGCCTTTTGCCAGCAACGCGAGCAGAGCGTCCCTGCGGTTATGACGTTTATTTTTATTGATTATGAACTTTTCCCAAAAGAGTTTGATGATACCTTTGCCAAAAAGCTTGTCAATAATGATGCGATGGCTCCGTGTGTTCCTGTGGTATTGCTCTCGCTGCAACAACTCAGTCATCTGGCACCTAAAAAAAGTCATTGGCCGAATTTACTCCGTCCTGTCAAAGCCAGAGGGTTGTTGGCATTTTTGGAGACCGCACTCTTCTTGCCCCACGACGGCTGGGCGTCTACCGAAAATGTTATCCAGACAAAAGTGACGCAAACCTCTGAGCCTCGCAGTGGCCGCATTCTATTGGTAGAAGATAACCTGATCAATCAAGAAATAACTGAGCGGCTCTTAGTCAAAAATGGCCATGAAGTAGTGATCGCGGGCGATGGTCTTGAAGCACTCAGTGCGCTTCAAAGTGCCCCCTATGATCTCGTTTTGATGGATATCCAGATGCCGCGGATGGATGGATTTGAAGCCACCCAGAAAGTTCGCTCGATGGAGCTGCCGTTTGGCAATCATACCGTGCCGATTATCGCGCTCACCGCCAACACACTTGATGGGGATGATAAAAAGTGTTTAGCTGCCGGGATGGATGATTATCTTTCCAAGCCGCTTCAACGCGATAAGCTCGTACTGGTTCTTTCCTACTGGGTCGGTCGTCGTTCCGCACATAGTAAAGAAGAAGCTCATTCGGCTCCTCATGCTGGCGTCATGACAGCGGCACTGGATGACGCTGTTTTGGTTTTTGACCGTTCGCAAATGGAAGAGCTGTGTGATGGCGATAGTGAATACTGTCGTGAGCTTATTGGACGTTTTCTGGTCGATATTGAGGGGAAAATCGAAAGCATGTTGCCCTTAATGGGGAATGCCGATGAGTGGGACGAGTTGCGCCGTGTCGCCCACGGTTTAAAAGGTGTTGGGGGAACATTCGGTGCGATGCGCATTTATAAACGTGCCGCTCACCTTGACGCGTTGCTGCGCGCTGGTGGTAGTTTAACTCCGCAAGAGCTTGTTGAGCAGCACGACGCGCTGGTGGATGAATTTTCCGCGCTGCGGCATGCTGCCGGACTTTTTGTTGCCGAGCTTGCTACGGCTCATTCGCCAAAGAGCGACTCAGGTCGTAATACTCTTTGAGCGTCGTGATAAATTGAAAGAGTGCGTAGTCCACGGTGTTGTCGGGAGTGTCGATTTTGAGGCTCACTTGGCGGCAGTGTCGGATCGAATCGAGTAGCGTCATATGCCGCCCTGCAAGCGGGTTATGGTGCGGGTATTCGCCCCGCACCAGTAAGTCGTAGCCATCAAAGTGGCAGGTTGCGCACGAAATTCCCACCGGATTTTGCGTACTATTCCAGTGCTGCTCGCTGGCCTGCACGCCGCTTGCGAGGAGGAGAACTCCCGCAAGGAAACCAGCAGCGATAGGAAGTTGTTTACTCTTCACGCTTATGCTCCCGTTTCATGTAGGTATAGCTATTCAGGTATGACATAAAGCGGCGGTGTAGCTTAGGGTTGTCCACTTTCTTAAAGCATTTTTTGGCTTGAGAATGGATAAAGGCATCGTCATAGTACATTGAATTAAGCACATCTTTTATGGAATCGCCGTGCGCCGTTGATACCACCGACAGTTTCCCGTCGCTATTGATATCGACCGAAATTTCGCTCATCTGCCCCAGCAAGTTGTGCTTATTGGCTAATACCTCTTGATAGGCTCCGGTAAGGAAAATGCCAATCGGATAATCGTCCATTTCGTCATGGAGCGGCAAGTACTCACTTTCGCCATGTTCCGACTGATACCGGAAAATCGTCCCGTCAGAGTCACACGTGATGTCGGTGACGACACCAAGGTTATCGCATGGCCGTTCAAGGTGCTTGAGTGGCATGATCGGAAAGAGTTGACCGACGGCCCAGGAGTCTGGCACCGAGTTGAAAACCGAAAAATTGAGTAGATATTTTTCTGCGAGATATTTCCGCATAAAGGGATCACGCTCAAAATTTTCCCCAACAGAAAAGGCAATTTCGATGGTCTTTTCGACGATCTCCTGAAAGAGAATTTCCCCGTTAGATTTGTCTACCAGCGAACAAAATCCCATCGTAAACATCGTCTTCAACTCTTCTTTTAACTCAATCGCATCGTGATAATACTCCACGTAGTTGCGTTCGTTCATGTGGTTCAGCGTGTAGGTGAGTTCGGCGACTGGTTTTACCATCGTTTCCGTTTCGCGGTAGTGCGAGAGGTCAAACTCGGCGCCCATAATTTCGACTAAGTCGGTGACGACTACCGAGTGGTAGGCGGCAATGACCCGCCCGGACTCGGTGACAATTCCCGGCTGTTTCAGCTTGAATTTTTCGCACACGTCGCTGATGGTAAAAACAACGTCGTTGGCAAATTCCGCCACACTATACTCGGCACTGGCCATGTTGGTCGAACGGCTGCCAGAATAATCGACACCAATGCCGCCGCCGATATTAAGGTATTCGATATTGACGCCAAGCTTGACGACTTCGGCGAAGATGATGCCTGCTTCTTTAATCGCCCGCTTCATGGTGCGGACATTGGTGATTTGCGAGCCGATGTGAAAATGCAAAAGATTGAGCGTATCCATGAGATTGTGTTCGCGCAGAATATCGAGTGCGATCAAAATTTCGGTTGACGTCAGGCCGAATTTGGCATTGTCGCCACTCGACGCTTCCCATTTTCCTGAACCACGGGTGGAAAGTTTAATGCGGAAACCGATGGATGGGATAATTTCTGCACGGCGATAGATTTCAATCAATCCCGTCAGTTCTTCTATCCCTTCGATAATCACACAAATATCTTTGCCCATTTGCTTGCCAAGTACGGCCAAGTCAAGAAATTCCCGATCTTTGAATCCATTGCAGGTAATGAGTGCCGTTTCCGGCACATCAGAAACAAGTACGGCAAAAAGTTCGGCTTTTGTCCCTGCTTCCAGCCCATACGAAAATTCTTGTCCGTAATGGAGCAGACGCTCAATAAAGTGACGATTTTGGTTTACCTTAATTGGAAAAAGCGCCTGATGCTTCCCCTTATAATTAAACTCTCGCTTGGCATTGCGAAAGGCGTTGTGGAATTTTTCAATTTGTTCGCGCACCAGAAAAGGGAAGCGCATGATCATGGGAGCCGAAAGCCCCTGCGCTTCGGCTTCGCGCAAAACGTCGACCAGTGCAATGGAATCATCGCCGTTGCGCACGACCACTTCGCCACGCGTATTGACCGCAAAATAGTCGGCTCCCCAGTTCTCAATGCCAAAGCGTCGAATATTGTCACGAATGGTCGATCTCACAGGCTAACTCCAGAATATATTTTGTATTGAATACACCAGCATAAAAACAGTGATGCCAATTTTCAGTGTAAAACCGAGCACTTTACCCGTCAACGCGCCATATCCCGAACGGAGGCTCTGGCGGATATCTCGTGTCGTGAAAAATTCATAGCCGAACGCGCCGAGCCACGCGCCCAAAAGAGCGCCGAGAAGTGCGCCAAGGCCAAAAAAGAGCGGCGCAAACACAATGCCCAGAAGAATAGCAAGGATGATGGACGCAATATTCGCCCCTTTACTCGCCCCGCTTTTTTCCGTTACACGGTATCCAAGCCAAAATTCACCACCTTGCGATACGGCTGCTGCCAACGCGAGTACGATTAGATTGCTCCATGTTACCGTTTCCATTCCCGTGCTGAGCGCATAGATCACCATGATTCCAAACAAAAAAACATCACCGGGAAGCCCGATGATGAGTATGGCGACACAAAGCAAAAGCAGGAGAACGACAAAAAGCTGCCCGATCAGTAGCACAGGGTCATTCTCCTTTAGGGGAGTTGGAATTCCCATCGTCGGACGATTGAGCATCAGTCTGATATATCCCTTCAAGGACGCAGACATCGTTCACCCAACGCTCAAGACGTTGAAATTCACGTTCCATTTCCGTGTGAAAGGCGGAGCCAAGGTTGAATTCCCCGAGTTGGAATTTTGCATCGCGCACCATCCGCTCGACCCGTTCCGAGCCACCGAGTTGGCGCAAAATGAACATAATAATTTCTATTTTTTTATCAATTCGTTCCATCTCTTGGCGGTGATGGGATTGGATGGAGTTCACTGATCCGATAATGTCGCGTAGCAGTTTATGGAGCTTTTGTTTTTCTAACGGTTCCATGGGAGTACCCTTCCTGCTTTACAGCAGCGTTGACTGTTCTAAAACGTCTAAAAGTTCGATGTCAACCCCTTCAGCTTGGAGTGATTGCAACAGTGCTGCCAGTTCGTGTTCTGTGTCTGAAGTGGTGTAAAAAACGACACTTCCGGTTTTTTCATCTGTCGTGTGGATAATACCAAGCCCTTCATGCCCTTCGAGAATGTTATTCACGTAGATTATTTCCGGTGAATGGAGGCGACAGCGGTAAATTTTTTCAGTCATGTGGTGCGCGATCTTTAAACGCGTTGAGTATGACGTTGACAAACTTAAACGCGTTATCCGCGCCGTAGAGTTTTGCCAGTTCAATATACTCGTTTATGATCGTTTTCGGGGGAGAATGTTCGAGTTCCAGTTCGCACATCCCCTGAATCATAATCAATAAATCAAGTCCGGCGATCATTTCCGGATCTTTCGCCAGCGACCATACCACTGTTTTCAGCTCATCGTGCCGTTCACAGGAAACCTTGACTAATTGCCGTACAAAATCAGTTAACTCAAGATGGTACTGGTTGGCCGTCAGCTCCATCGTGTCTTCGCGATAGGTGCCGATGGTCTGTATCAAAGCATAGTGTATCTTTAAGGCGCTTTCGCGCTGGGTGCGGCGAGTTAATGGCAAACTATATCCTTCAGAAACTAGATCTGGGCGAGTAAATTGATCATTTCGACGACCGAAGAGGCAGCATCAGCACCTTTATTGCCAGCCTTCGTTCCGGCACGTTCGATGGCTTGCTCAATGCTGTCGGTAGTCAGCACGCCGAATGCGACGGGAATACCATGTTGGAGTGAAACGTGGGCAATCCCTTTGGTCACTTCCGACGCTACATAGTCAAAGTGTGGTGTCCCACCGCGAATCACGGCGCCAAGGCAGATGATCCCTTCGTAGCGCCCTGTGGCGGCAAGCTTTTGAGCGGCTAATGGAATTTCAAAGGCTCCTGGAACCCAGACAACTTCGGTCGTTTGGGTATCGTGACCATGACGCTCCAAGAAATCAATTGCACCACCAATAAGGCTTTGAGTAATAAAAGAGTTGAAGCGAGAGGCCACAATAGCGACGCGGATATTTTGCGCGATCAGGTTTCCTTCAATTGTTTTCATGAAAATGCGCTCCTTACATTTCTATCGAGCTGTGAATATATGCGTGAATTCGGAGTCGTGCCGTAAACTATTCAGCGAGCCCCTTATATAACACCCACGCTTCATTGACAAGCTCTTCAATCGCGGCAAGTCCCTGTTGCCAGAACGCAGGATCGTCAATGTCGATTCCAATGCGGCGCAGGGCGACGGCAGGTGGGAGTGTTCCTCCGCATTCCAGTAATGCGATGTAGTCGTCAATAAACGGTTCGCCTACCTGTTGATAGCGGCCATAGAGTGCCAGAACCAGCAGTTCGCCAAAGGCATAGGAGTAGACATAGCCCGGAGCATTCAGGAAATGTGGAATATACGACCACCAGATACGGTAGTTATCGGTTAAGGTAACACTCTCGCCAAACATGGCTTGCTGCGTTTGGTACCAAAGGTCGGAAATCGTTTCGGATGAGAGTTCGCCCGAAGCGCGCCGCGCGGTATGGAGTTCATGCTCAAAGCGATTCATCGCGGTTTGGCGGAATACTGTTGCAATCATGGATTCCAATTTGCCGCACACAATACCGAGCTTTTGGCGTGGATCGCTTAACTTGGCATACTCGCGTTTGAAGAGCACCATTTCCGCAAAGACAGACGCAGTTTCGGCCAGCACCAACGGCGTGTTAGAACCAAAATACCCTTGTTTGCGCGCAAGGTATTGGTGCACGCCATGCCCCATTTCATGGGCAAGCGTTTCAATATCGCGCAAACGACCCGTAAAATTGCTAAAAAGGTAGGGATGCGTGTCCGGTGTGACCGGATGGGCGTAGGCGCCACTCCGTTTGCCGGGCACAGCTTTGGAATCGATCCAGTTTTTGTCGAAGAATTCTTGCGCAATACCCGCTAAACGGGGAGAAAAACTGGCAAAGGCTTCGCAGACGGCTTGGACAGCATAGTCCCAGTCGTAGGTTGGCGTGGTTGTGCTGATCGGTGCGTAACGGTCATAGTCATAGAGGGTTTCGCCACCCAGAATGTGACGCTTGAGTGTGTAGTAGTTGGCAACAATGTCGTAGCGGCTGGTGATAGCACTGACCAGCGATTCGACAGCCTCATCTTCCAGTTCATTACTCAGATTGCGGTAGCGCAACCAATGGGGATACTGGCGCATTTCATCGATGACCATTTTTTCGGTCGCCATCGCATTGTAAATATGGGTCATGATATGTAAGTTGCTTTGCAATCCGGCAGTAAACATCTCTTGCGATGCCTGACGCACTTCGCGTTCTGGCGCATAGAGTCCGCTGAGTGCTTCCTCCTGACTTTTGTTTTCCGCACCGTAGGTCATTTTGGCCTGAATTTTTTCAAATAACTTATTGAAAGACTGTGACCCGGTGATGGCAAGTTTAGCGGCAACTCTTTCTTCTGGCTCGCTGAGCAGGTGTTGGCGATAGGTACGGATGCGTCCCAAAAAGGCTTGATAATGACGCAAGTGTTCGGATTGCGCTAGGAAGCCGTGTGCCGTTTCGTCATCAAGGGCAGCCCATTCGAGTTCGAAAAAGAGCAGGTCGTTGGTAACGGCAGTTGACAATTCGTTGATGCGCGCCATGAATGCCGAGCGCTTTTCGTCGCCCGTCGCCACGGAGAAGCGGAGAAACGCGTACGCACCTAAACGCCCTAACGTCATATTCACGTTTTCTATCTGCTGTAAACATTCCCAAAGCTGCTCTGGAGTCAGCGTGGCGATGGTGCCGCGATAGCGTTCACGCAGTCGGGTGGCTTGGGTTTTTACGTCGGCTTCGTCACGGGCGACGGCGGGATCGTCCGGCGCAAGGTAAAGGTCGTTCAGATTCCAGTTGGCTCCCTGAGGTGATGCGGTCATGCTAAACTCCTGAAAGTCTCAATTGATGGCGGTTAGAGGTCGTGTTCGTCGGGGAGTTGTGCCTGATCGGGCGGCGCAAAAAGCATCCCTTTGGCGAGTTCAAATTCTTTTGAAAGATCAAGGCCGATGGCAACCGCGGGAAAGGCCATGCGGACGGAAACGTAGAGATAACAGAGAGCTTCGAGTCCGCTAAAATCCCCTTCCAGCGATGGAATGCGGTAGCGCCGTGCGGTGTCGTTGACGCCGATCCCTTGCTGGCCGATTGCAATCATATCGCGGGCAATCTGTTGCAGTTCGCGTGGCGAAAGCTTTCCCAGACGGAGCAAAGCACTGGTCATATGGGTGATTGCGTCAGCTTGCAGTTCTGCCGTGGCGGTTGAACCCAGCAGATGCAGCAGAGTTGTCGCAACAACCTGTTGCAGCTCTTCAGGGACGATATTTTTTTCTGTTTTTTGTAGGTATTCCATCGCCTTTTCTCGGTCGCCGAGCTGGGCATACGCCAGTCCGATGCCAACCCAGAGATACGGGTCGTCGGGGCGTAAAGCATGGGCGCGCAAGAAATAGTGAAGGGCTTCCTGCTGTTTGCCTATCCGTGCGAAAATACCGGCAAGGTTGCGCAGAACGGGTTCGTTGTTTGGGTCTTCACGCAAAAGGTCGTCAAAAATATGGTGCGCTTTTTCGATGTCGCCATGTCGAAGCGCTTCCAAAGCTTCGGTAAATTTATCCATGAGATCCTTCCGAAGGTGTTGTTTCCTGTACAAAGTCAGGGGCAGTTGATGGGCTATATTCTGCCAGCAATAGCTGGAATTGTCGATGGACATCGCGCGTGGCGAGTTTTTTCCAGAGGGTATCAATGCGCTCTCGTTCTGCGGCATTCAGGCCATCGAGGGTAGCCATGATATATCCTAACGCCATAAAAGTGGTTCGATTTCCTTGTCTGGTAAGCTCCATCTGGCGCGCGGTTGCAATGATGAGCCGTTCGTGTACGGCAAGGTCGTTCAGTGCTCCCAACCCATTTTGAAGTTGTTTGAGTGCTTTCACGAGTGGTGCTAGATGCTGCGGGCCATACACCGGCAGGGTAAATTCCAGCAAGTAACGGAGTTTTTTCCCAGCAAGGCGTAGAGCGTGAAGTGACGTTGCCGTTGGTTCGGCATGGTAAAGCTTCCCTTTATGGCGTAAACGGCGGTAGCTCTGTTCAAGACGAGTAATGCTCACCGCCGCGATGGTTTCGTCTGATTCAGGTGTTTGTGCTGCCAGCATTGTGCGCCAACCCTCCATCAATGTGTGGTAGCGGCGTGAACGCAGGGCGCGACACAGAATGGAGTGCGCTTTATCACGGCGCTGCCACAGAAGTGCACGGAAGGGAAGAAGCTCTTCGGCAAGTGTCGATGGCACCGTTTGGCGATATGTTTCAAAGGCTTCAAGGAAAACGTCGATATCGCGTAAAAATCCTGTGCGGCGCGTCAGCCAGCGCCATTGAGGATTGAATTGGCCGAGTTGGTCTGGTGGAAAGAGATCAGCAAATACTTTTATCAGTGAGCGGGTACGCCGGAGCGCCACACGAAAATCATGTAAAAATTCGGTATCCAATCCCTGCTCAATGCCCGGCTCATTCAGCACCATGACATGCTGCAGTTGTTGAAAGGTGCGGACGACCATTGCGGAGGCTGGAGCGGTCGGGTCGTTGCCGAAAGTGATATCAGGCGAGATATTTTGCACCGACACTTGGCACCATTCCAGCCCGCTCAGGAGGAGATTTTCGGGAAGAACCGTGGCATTGCGCAGGCTATCAAAAAGTGCGCGAACCTGTTCCGTAAACGATTTTTTGGCTCCTGCGGGACAGTGAAGCGAAAGGAGCGTAAAGGGGTTTCCGGGTGTTTCGCTGGCCGAAGGGAGGTGCCATGCCGCATGGATAGCATGAAGCTGGATCGGGTGTTTTGTGCATTCGCCAATCGTCCACTGTTGCGCCGTTCCCTGCAAAGAGAGAAGCGGAAGCAAAATACGGTTGGCAATGATTTTCTGCAGTTTGCGTTGAAGTGTTCCTGCGGGGAATTGGCTGGCAAATTGTGGAAAAACCACTCCAGAAGAGATGGCTGTGGCCACCTCTTTGCCTTGCAGCCGTTGCAGAGTGAAACGAAAGCCCTGTGCCGAATTTTCGGCGTACAGCGAATACCCAGCGCGAAAAAGACGCCAATCAAAGGTGTCGAAATAGTCGTGACGAATTTCCGTTGTTCCAGCGAGTGCAAAAGGAAAAAAAGGGGTGAAGGTGGTCGTGATAGTGGCGGTGAAATCATTTTCATCACTCAAGAGGTAGTGTGTCGATGTTGCCATGATGTGCTCTCCAATACTACGACAGCCCCCCCCCGCCGTTTGCAAACGGCAGGGGGTGCGCAAGGTTTTAGCGGAGATTATAGAACGCCCCACAGCCAAGATACAGCGCCTCTTCGTCAAGCTCCTCTTCAATGCGGAGCAATTGATTGTACTTCGCAATGCGGTCAGAACGTGAAGCCGAGCCGGTTTTAATCTGTCCGGCGTTGGTCGCAACTGCCAGATCCGCAATAAAGCTATCTTCGGTTTCGCCACTGCGGTGCGAAATAACGCAGGTATACCCAGCGCGTTTTGCCATTTCGATGGCATCCAGTGTTTCGGTCAGCGTACCGATTTGGTTGACTTTAATCAGGATAGAGTTGCCAATCCCTTTGCTGATCCCTTCGGCAAGGATTTCGGTGTTGGTGACGAATAAATCGTCGCCGACCAGTTGAATTTTGCTTTTTAAGCGGTCGGTCAGCACTTTCCAGCCATCCCAATCCGACTCATCAAGGCCATCTTCAATTGAAATAATAGGATACTTGTCAACAAGGTCGGCATAGAAATCGACCATTTGAGCCGAAGAAAGCACGCGACCTTCGCCGCTCAGGTGGTACATACCATCTTTGTAGAATTCGCTGGCGGCAGAATCAAGCGCCAGAAAAACATCTTCGCCTGCCGTGTAGCCGGCTTTTTTGATCGCTTCCATGATCACTTGCAGCGCTTCTTCGTTGCTGGCAAGGTTTGGCGCAAAGCCGCCTTCATCGCCAACCGACGTGCTGAGGCCGCGTGCTTTGAGCACTGCTTTCAGAGCATGGAAAATTTCGGTTCCCATACGCAGCCCTTCGCGGAAATTCGGTGCGCCAACTGGCATAACCATAAATTCCTGAATGTCGACGTTGTTATCGGCGTGAGCGCCACCGTTCAGGATGTTCATCATAGGCACCGGAAGTGTGCGTGAGTTCATGCCACCAATATACCGATAAAGCGGCATGCCGCAGTATTCGGCAGCGGCACGGGCGCAGGCCATGCTGACGCCAAGAATGGCGTTTGCGCCGAGTTTGCTCTTGTTCGCGGTGCCGTCAAGATCGCGCATCAGGTTATCGATAAACGCCTGTTCGCGTACATCAATCCCGGTCAGTGCTTCTGCAATCACCGTATTTACATTTTCAGCGGCATTTTCTACCCCTTTGCCAAGGTAACGATCACCATCGCCATCGCGCAGCTCAACTGCTTCGCGTGAGCCAGTGCTGGCACCACTCGGAACAGCGGCGCGTCCCATGACGCCATTTTCCAGGACAACTTCAACTTCAATAGTGGGATTGCCACGGGAGTCAAGAATTTCGCGGGCGTAAACATCTTCAATAAACGGCATAGAGGCCTCCTTGGGTAAAGCTCATCAATACACTGTTCAACCATACAACAGTCAGTGGCACTATACGCAAAAAGGTATTTCGAGGGCAAGCGGCAAAGGCGATTCGATTCGTGCGCGGTAGTGTCTTGTGTGACATTGTTCGGGGGATTACCGTCGAGACATGCTAGGGTGATGCGTTGTCGATTCTGTAGTTGTCAATACGGGTCAGCCTCTCTATACTCAAGAACTCAATTTTGTCTATGCTAGTAAACTCATATGCCGACCCGCATACATAAAGGAGCACGCCTTTCATGGAACTTAAAGACACGCTTAATCTTCCGGTTACCGACTTTCAAATGCGCGGCAATTTGCCTGCCAAAGAGCCGGGGATTCTTGAACAATGGGATCAGGTTGATTTGTACAATTCGGTTTTGAAGAACCGCACCGGCAAACCCTCTTTTGTGCTGCACGACGGTCCGCCCTACGCCAACGGGAACACGCATATCGGCCACGCTCTTAATAAAACCCTGAAAGATATCATCATTCGCCAAAAAACTATGGAAGGATTCCATGTTCCGTATGTGCCGGGCTGGGATTGCCACGGGCTTCCGATTGAGCTTGGGGTTGATAAGGCACTGGGGAAGAAGAAAAATGAGACGCCTCCCGCTGAAAAACGGAAGCTGTGCCGCGAACACGCCACGAAGTTTATCGACATTCAGCGGACGGAATTCAAGCGGCTCGGCATCTTGGGCGAATGGGAAAACCCCTATCTCACCATGAACTACCAGTACGAAGCCGATATTGTGCGCGAACTGGGGAAATTCATGGCCAATGGATCGCTTTATAAAGGGCTGAAGCCAATTTACTGGTGCCCTGACTGCGTGACGGCGCTGGCCGAAGCTGAGGTAGAGTACGACGATCACACGTCACACTCCATTTACGTGGCGTTCCCCGTTGCGTCTGACATTACCGATCTTGTTCCTTCCTCGGCGCACACCCCAACCGCCATTGTTATTTGGACGACAACACCGTGGACGCTGCCCGCTAACCTCGGTGTGGCGCTGAATCCGGATCTGGAATACGCCGCCATCGAAGTAGGTGGCAGAATTCTCATCGTCGCTGCAGAGTTGGTAGAAAAGTTGATGGGAATTTGGGGCATTGCTGAATACCGCGAGGTTGCCCGTTTTGCAGGAGCGGCGTTGGAAAAACGCGAGTGCCATCATCCGTTTGCTGAGCGCACCTCGTTGATTCTTCTTGGCGATCACGTCACACTGGAAGCCGGTACGGGAGCCGTTCATACCGCGCCAGGACATGGTATGGAAGATTATATTGCCGGTATGCGGTATGGCTTAGAGCCGTACAATCCGGTTGATGACCACGGCATTCTGAAAAATGATGTGCTCCATTTTGCTGGGATGCACATCAATAAAGCCAATCCTTTGATTATCGAAAAACTGAGCGAGCTTGGCTATTTGCTGGGCAGCGCGAAATTGCAGCACTCATATCCGCATTGCTGGCGCTGCAAAAATCCGGTCATTTACCGCGCCACACCACAGTGGTTTATTTCTATGGAAACAGGCGATTTACGCAAAAACGCCCTCTCGCAAATTCGTGATCACGTGCAGTGGATTCCAGCTTGGGGACAGGAGCGGATTTATAACATGATTGCCAACCGTCCCGACTGGTGCGTGTCGCGTCAGCGGCTCTGGGGTGTGCCGATTACGGTGCTCTACTGCGCCTCGTGCGAAGAGCCGCTCAGCGATATGACGGTGTTTGAAAAAGCGGCTGCCGCGATTGAAGCCGATGGGGTTGATGCGTGGTACGACCGCCCGGCCAGCGATTTTATCGCAGATGGAACCACTTGCCCGCATTGCGGTCACGATAGCTTCCGCAAGGAAAAAGATATTCTTGATGTCTGGTTTGATTCTGGTGTGAGTCATGCAGCGGTTATGGAACGGCGCGGTTTAGGATGGCCGGCGGATTTATATCTTGAAGGGAGCGACCAGCATCGCGGTTGGTTCCATTCTTCTCTGCTCACCGCCGTGGCAACACGCGGCGCGGCGCCGTACAAATCGGTGCTGACGCATGGCTTCGTGCTCGATGGTAAGGGGCGCAAGATGTCCAAATCGGTTGGGAACGTGGTTGCGCCGGATCAGATTATTAAAAAGTTCGGTGCCGATATCCTCCGCCTCTGGGTTGCTGCCGAAGATTACCGTGACGATCTGCGCATTTCCGATGAAATCATGAACCGTCTCGCCGAATCGTACCGCCGTATCCGCAATACCGCTCGCTATATGCTGGGGAATCTCTACGACTTTAACCCTGCCACGGATCTGGTGGCACCGGAAGTGATGGTGGAGTTCGACCGTTTTGCGCTGGCACGGTACATCAATGTCGAAAAGAAAGTGCTTTCGGCCTATTCGCGCTACGAATTCCACGTCATTTATCACGCCTTCAATAACCTGTGCAGTGTCGATCTTTCAGTGCAGTACCTTGATGTTATTAAAGACCGTCTCTACGCTTCCAAGGCCGATTCGCCCGAACGGCGCAGTGCGCAAAGCGTCCTTTATCTGATGCTTGATAGTATGACAAGGCTCCTTGCTCCGATTCTGTGTTTTACTGCCGAAGAAATTTACGGATTTATGCCGGGCGACCAGAAAGCGACATCAGTGCATCTGCTCGATTTTCCTGCCACTCCTGCGGTAGCGGGGGGCGAGGCGCTTATTCAGAAGTGGGAAAAGCTGATGAAAATCCGTGGCGATGTAATGAAGGCGCTGGAAGTCGCGCGGGTAGAAAAAGTCATCGGCCATTCGCTGGAGGCGGCGGTTACATTATGCGGCAAAGATCTGGCGACGAACGAAATTCTCCAGATGTTTACACTGGCCGAGTTACGCGATGTCTTTATTATTTCGCAGATTGCCATTGATCCGGCACTCAACACTGAGCCGCTGGAAAACGGCCTGCGTGTCGCCGTCACTCATGCCAAAGGGGAAAAGTGTAGCCGTTGTTGGATGTATTCCGAAGAAACCGGTGCCCAGCAGGTGGAACTCTGCCCACGCTGTGCGGCAGTATTGCAATCATGAGTCGATTTTTTGGCTGGGGGGCGGTGCTAATCGCCCTTGATCAACTGACAAAATACTGGTTTGATAGTCACTTAGCGCTGGGCGAATCGATCCCCGTCTTGCAGGATTTTTTTCATTTCACCCTCGTCTATAACGATGGCGCGGCGTTTGGGATGTTTGCGGGATGGGATGCATCGATACGCGTCCCGTTTTTTGTTGCCGTAGCGCTGATTGCTACGGCGGTGTGCGTGTATCTCTATCGTACCAGCGCAGAATATTGGGGGCGCTTAGGAGCTGTGTGTATCTTTGGTGGTGCGTGGGGCAACTTGATCGATCGTGTGTTGCACAGCTACGTTATTGATTTTCTGGATTTTTTCTGGGGCAGCTACCACTGGCCAGCATTCAACGTAGCTGATATCGCGATTAGTGTGGGAGCGGCGATACTGCTGCTGGGAATGTGGCGCGAGCGGAAGGCTGTAGCGTAGCGAAACTCATGTATATAGTAACATTTGCATTTAATTCATGTATTTTAGCTTTTTAGTTTCATTTTTTCGCTGTTTTTGTGTGGTCTTTGATGGCGGACAGGAGGTGACGAATGGAAAAGGACCATCTGGAAATTTTACTGGAAGATATTAACGGAAAGTTCTCTTTAGTGTTAGAAGGGCATTCGGCACTGTATGCCGCGATTCAGGCGCTAAGTAAAAAAACAGATGAGCGGTTTGATCTGGTAGATTTTCAGTTCAAGGCGATGAAGGATCACATCGACAATGTTGAGATCCGTTTAGAAAAACGGATCGATGGTTTGGAGAAGCGCATTGATAGCTTAGAAACTCGCTTTGATGGCTTAGAGGTTCGCTTTGATTCGCTTGAACGCAAGGTTGACGGAATTGCCCTGGATCTACAAGAGCACCGTGCCGACACGGAGTTGCACCGGGCTCACGGGTAAGAAGACCGCGTAGTTTTTGAACAATCACCAAAAAGTTGATAGGCATTGCGGGAGGTCACGTTGGCAACGTGCTCTGCGGTTTCACTGCGCAAGGTGGCGAGTCGTTGGCAGGCTGCCTCGAGTATGGGTAATGTTGCTGGTACCGTTTCGTCGGCATCACTTTCCAGTAAAACCCGCTCCAGCGGGAGTGTCATAAAAAGTTGATTGGCTCGGCTGTTTTGCGGTAGGCGAGCACTGAAGCCAAAGTAGATATCCGGCGCATCGATCAGTGAACGGGGAACCTGCGCGAGGGTGCAACTGTGAAGCACGCCGCGAAAGGGTTGTGCTTGGTGGCACCGCAGAAATATTTCCAGTCCCCCCACAAGATGAACGATAACAGGCAGATCGTACGTAATGGCAAGCGCAATCTGCTGGGAAAAATACTGCTTCTGTATCTCCCAGCTTGCAGCGGCTCGTCGGTCGAAGCCACATTCACCAATGGCGCAGAAGCCGCCACTGCCGAGTAGTGTTTCCACGTCGGCAAAGTGGCACGACTCCTTGCCAATCCAAAGCGGATGGACTCCGGTCGCAAAGCGGGCGCAGGGAAATTGAGCGCGCAGTAAACGGGTGTCTTCCGCGGCCACGCCGGGGATAACCACCGGTATTTGAGTATAGTGCTCATCATAGTGCGTCACCCGCCCAAGATGAGCGTGAGAATCAAAGAGCGGTAGCACGGATTACTTGACGAGTTGCGAAATGGCTTTGAACTCAGGGGTGCCTGCGACGCCAAGTAAGTCGAAGAGCACGGTTTCAGTGCTCGTAACCACCGCTCCCATGTGTTTCGCCAAATCAGCGCCACGCTCAAAATTTTCTGGTGTACGGCTACCAACAGCGTCTTTCAGCAAGAAAACCCCGTAACCAGCGTCCAGCAAAGCGCGCACGGTTTGGAAAACGCAGATGTGGGTTTCCATCCCTGCAATGACGATGTTGCGGATGTTTTTTTCCTGAAGGTAGGCCGCCACTTCTTCTGTCAAGGCGGGGAAAGTGATCTTTTCAAAGCGGGCATCGTCGGGTTGAAAGTATTCCGCCACAAAAGGATCTGTCGCGCCCAGTCCTTTGGGGTACTGTTCGGTGTAGCAGACGGGAACGCCAAGGATGTGGCAGCCCTGAATCATAATGGTGGTATTTTTGATGATTTCTTGGCGGTTGTTGATGATTTGTGCCAGACGGCCTTGAATGTCGATAACCATAAACAGTGTGGAATTGCGGTCGAGGGCATAGTTCATGTGAACCTCCTGTGGGATAATGGGCTTTTGTAAGATATCCGCTGGAGTGGTGCAAGCGGCTTTTCTCATTTCGCTTCATCTTCACCCTCCTTTTGTGGTAATTTTCCCGCTGCACCCAAAAAACTGAAAACTCTATTGGAAGTCATAATTATGGGATTTTTACACGGCTCACTGACGTATACCACCTACCAGGTAGAGGGCGATTTAAGCATTAACTACATGGAACAGATGTTTGAGGCGCTGCTGAAAAACCGCTTTATTCCGTTTGAAGAGATTGAGTTCGCTGAAAGTACGCTGGGTTGGGTTTCACCGCACAATTTTCTCCACCACCATTTTACGATGGATAAAGTCTTTCCTACCAACGATCATCTGCTGGTTTCACTCCGGCTTGATAAAAAAACCGTTCCCGCCAAAGTGCTCAAGGCGATGTTGCCTGACAAAGAGCAGGAGTACTTACAAGAAACAGGGAAAGAAAAACTGACTCGCGATGATAAAATTTTTGTGAAAGAGCAAGTGCGACGCACGTTGCTCCGTCAGCAGTTTCCCAGCTCGCAGGTGTGGGATGTCCTCTATGATATTCCGGCGGGACGGGTTTTTTTCGGGGCGACAGCCTTAGCAGCGAATGATCTGTTTAGTGAGTTTTTCAAGAAGACTTTTGAGCGCCCTATCCACTTGATGTCCCCCGAATGGCGCATGCAGCATGCCGATCTAACGTCGTCGATGAGTTGGGCGCTGGAACACATTACCCCCGAAACGTTTGGAGCAAACCATGGCCAGTGATTTTATCGGCAAAGAATTTTTGATCTGGCTGTGGCATAAAAGCGAAATTCTCGAAGGGCGCTACCGCTTTGAGGACGAGATCATCCATATCTGGATTGATGACTATATTTTGCTGGAAAACCAGTCGGGCGATAGCCGCGAATCACGCCTCGCAAAGGGCGATCCTTCTATTAGTCCGGAAGCGGCGATGGCGCTGTGGGATGGCAAAAAAGTGAAGGAATGCAAAGTGCGCGTGGAGTTCACGGAAGAGCTGGTCGCGACATTTCACATTAAAGGGGCGACGCTGCAAATTGGTGGGCTGCGCTTCCCGGTGATCCTCAAAGAGCATGCCGACGAGGTGTTCATTGAACGGCTGCATTGGCTGAACCGCGTTGAACAACTGATGACCCAGCTCTTCAAAGACTTCAGCCATGAGCGTCTGGAAGCCGACGCGTGGAAGAGTCGGCGTCAGTCGATTAACACTTGGATGGAAGAGAAGTGGAAAGGGTGCTCGGCGTAGGGGTTTGGATACGCTGTGGACAGCAAAGGCTGAGATCTCTCACTCTGTTCGAGATGACAAGCATGCAAGAGTAGGATGACTATGACATAGATATCGTGTCATTTCGAGCAAAGCGAGAAATCTCGCGGTCAGTAAAGACTCAAAACTGCATGCATTTGTGCATATTACTTAAAAGGATACCACTCATGTCAAACAACAACATTAAAGCGATTCGCGGCTTTAGCGACTTGCTTCCAGAAGATTCCCCGTTATGGGGCGATATCGAAGCCAACATGCGTGCGATTCTGGCGCGCTGGAATTATAGCGAGGTTCGCACACCCATCGTCGAAAAAACGGAACTTTTCTGCCGTGGCATCGGCGAAGCGACCGATATTGTCGGTAAGGAAATGTATACCTTTCAGGATAAGGGTGACGAATCGCTGACACTGCGCCCGGAAGGGACGGCAGGAGTGGTGCGTGCTTTTGTCGAACACAATTTGCATACGGCTTCTTCACCCGTCAAGTTGTGGTACACGGGGCCAATGTTCCGCTATGAGCGACCACAAAAAGGGCGTTATCGTCAGTTTCATCAGCTTGGCGTGGAAGTGTTCGGCGAAACCTCAGCGTTGGTTGATGCTGAAGTGGTTGCGCTGGGCTACGAGCTTTTGCGTGCTATCGGTATTCACGAAGCGGTGGCAGTCGAGATCAACAATATTGGCTGCCCAGAATGCCGTCCGGGTTATCGTGATGCCCTCACCGCCTACCTCAAAGAGCGCATTGCCCACCTGTGCGAAAATTGCGTATCGCGCCTCGATAAAAATCCACTGCGATCGCTGGACTGTAAAGCGACAGGATGTCGCGAACAGGTGAAAGATGCGCCGCGCATTGACGATCACCGCTGCCCCGCTTGTGCCGACCATTACAGCGCCCTGCAACACTATCTGGAAATTGCTGGCGTCCCCTTTCAGCGCAACAGCCTGATGGTACGTGGGCTTGATTACTACGTGCGCACGGCTTTTGAATTCACCACCGATAAACTCGGCTCACAAAATGCCATCGGTGGCGGTGGCCGCTATGATGGTTTGGTCGAAACGATTGGTGGTCCAGCCACTCCCGGTGTTGGGTTTGCGTTTGGGCTGGAACGGTTGATTTTGCTCGCAAAAGAACTGGGGATTACGGCCAGTACGCCGGCGCCTGATTACTTCATCGGCTATACTGACAACGCCTATGCGGCACATGCGCTGCGCTTACAGTGTGCCTTGCGCCGTATCGGCAAAAATTGCGAAATTGATCCGCAAAGCCGGAGCGTGAAAGCGATCTTTAAAAAAGGGGATCGCCTGAACGCAAGGGGAGTGGTGCTGATCGGAGAAAACGAGTACAATGCACAGACATACACCCTGAAAAGTATGGCCAGCGGGGAACAGCAAACCGCGACGCTCGACGAAATTATTGCGCTCGAAGTGAGCGACTAACCGTATTGCTTTTTCGTTTTAAGACTATAGAGAAGGAGACCAGACGACTTATGGAAATCATGCAAGGGCTTCTGCGGACACATTCTTGTGGCACACTCACGGCCGCCAATATCGGGGAGCAAGTAACCCTGATGGGTTGGGCGCACCGTCGCCGCGACCACGGCGGACTGATTTTTATCGACCTGCGCGACCGCGATGGCTTGACGCAGATTGTACTTGATCCAACGGTTGTCGCAGAGGCGCATACGAAGGGTGAACAAGTACGTTCTGAATTCGTGCTGGCGGCTGTTGGTAAGGTTCGCCCCCGCCCCGAAGGCACCGTCAACGAAAAACTGAAAACGGGCGAAATTGAAGTTATCATCACCGAACTGCGAATTTTAAACCCGTCCAAAACACCTCCTTTTATGATCGACGACTATCAGGAAGTAAACGAAAACGTCCGCCTCAAATATCGCTATATCGACCTGCGTCGCCCGGAAATTCAAAAACATATTATCAACCGTCACCGTTTAACGCGCGCAATGCGCGAATATCTCTACGATAAAGGGTTCCTTGATATTGAAACGCCGGTACTCACGAAATCAACGCCGGAAGGGGCGCGTGATTATCTGGTTCCTTCGCGCGTCAACCCTGGTCGATTCTTTGCGCTGCCGCAATCGCCGCAGTTATTCAAACAGCTTTTGATGATTTCCGGTTACGACAAGTATTTCCAGATCGTCAAGTGTTTCCGCGACGAAGACCTTCGCGCTGACCGTCAGCCAGAGTTTACTCAGCTGGATATGGAGATGAGCTTCATCGACCGCGAGCAGTTGATGGAACTGATTGAAGGGTTGTTTGCCTACCTTTGGAAGCAGGTGGCTGGTGTTGAGATCCCCACGCCATTCCAGCGTTTAAGCTATGCCGAAGTTATGGATCGTTTTGGGTGCGATAAGCCGGATACGCGCTACGGATTAGAATTGATCAACCTTTCTGATCTCGATTATTCTGGCTTTCAGGTGTTTAGAAATGCACTTGATAATGGCGGACAGGTCAAAGCGATCAACGGTATTGGATGTGGCGAACTGAGCCGCAAAGATATCGACGATATGACGAAGGAATTGACCGTCTTTGGTGCCAAAGGTCTGGCTTACATTAAAGTGAAAGAAAACGGCGAATACCAAAGCCCAATTACTAAATTCTTGGGCGAAGCGACGTTGAAAGCGATCGTTGAGCGTTGTGGCGCGAACGTCGGCGACTGCATATTCTTTATGGCCGACACCAAAAAAGTAGTAGCCGATTCATTGAACCGCCTCCGTTCTCTGCTGGCACAGCGCCTCGATCTGATCGACAATAGCAAATACAATTTCTTGTGGGTCACCGAATTCCCACTGCTCGAATATGACGAAGATGCTAAGCGTTGGAACGCCATGCACCATCCGTTCACCTCCCCGATGGACGAAGACGTGCCACTGCTGGCAACCGATCCGGGCGCGTGCCGTGCTAAAGCGTACGATCTTGTTTTGAACGGCTTTGAAATTGGTGGCGGCTCCATCCGTATTCACCGCGAAGAAGTGCAGTCGGCCATGTTTAGCCTGCTTGGCATCGGCGAAGAAGAAGCGCGTGCCAAGTTTGGATTCCTGCTTGATGCTCTCAGCTTTGGTACGCCACCGCATGGCGGGATTGCTTTTGGGGTCGACCGCGTAGCGATGATCCTTTCTGGCACCAACTCCATCCGCGACGTGATTGCATTCCCAAAAACGCAGAAAGCAACCTGCGTCCTGACCGACGCGCCAAGCTTGGTTGACGACAAGCAACTGCGCGAACTCCACATCAAAACGACCCATATCGAATAGGTGTTGTGATGTTAGCGGAATTTTCGATTACCCCCCTCGATAAAGGGGGGAAACAACTTTCTGAATACGTGGCGAAATCGCTGGAAATCATCCGCCAGAGCGGGCTGAAGTATGAACTGCACGCGATGGGGACGATTGTAGAAGGGGAGCCGGAAGCGGTTTTTGCCCTGATACAAACGTGTCACATGAACATGCGGCAGTATTCTGGGCGCGTTTCCACTTCCATTAAGATCGACGATAAAGTTGGTGTTACCGGAGCGCTGGAAGGCAAAGTCGCCGCGGTCAAAGAACGGTTAGGATAGTTAAAAAAGGCGACCTACCGGTCGCCTTTTTTTATTTGGTCACGCGATAAATCATCCCGCCACTCGCCTGATGCGTGGGCGACATCATGATATCGTGAATCTGCACGTGCGCCGGGCGGGTGGCCATAAACAGCACCGCTTCGGCAACATCTTCTGGCGTGAGTGGTTTCAGCCCCGTATAGACCTGTTTGGCACGCTCGGTGTCGCCGTGAAAGCGGACATTGCTGAAGTTGGTTTCCGTCATCCCCGGTTCGACAATACTGACTCTAAGGGGCGTATCAATGGTATCCATGCGCAGGCCATCGGTGATAATGCGCAGCGCGGCTTTACAGGCACAGTAGACGGCACCATTGGGGTACGCGCCGCGACCAGCCGTCGAACCAACGTTGATGACCGTGGCGGCTTCACGCCCGATCATGCCCGGAACCAAACCGCGCAGTAGATAGAGCACCCCCTTGATGTTGGTGTCGATCATGGTTTCCCAATCGTCGATGCTGTTTTCATGCAGCTTTTCTAACCCAAGTGCGAGTCCCGCATTGTTGATGAGGATATCCGGCGCTTGCCATTCTGCCGGAAGGCTTTCTAGCGCTGTGGCAACGTCGCTGCGACGACAGACGTCAAGTGGCAGCACAAACGATTGCGTGCCATACTGTTTGGCGAGTTCAGCCGCGACCATTTCAAGCTTGGTTTGATTGCGCGCGCAGAGTAGCAGCTTGGCGCCGGCCTTCGCAAGCGCATGGGCGCAGGCCAGCCCAATCCCGCTGCTGGCACCTGTGATAAAGGCTTTCTTGCCGACTAATGATGCGCTCATGTGTTCGTTCCTCCTATGGCATTGGTTTGGTGCGGACAAACTCGTTCTCTTCGTTGACATAGCCAAATCCATGTTCGGTAGCAAATTCATTCCACCAATCAAGCCCTTTTAGGTAGACTTCGCGTTCGTTGCCCAGCGTTTCCATGGCAAGCCTCCAAACGTCGACACCGTATTCCTGTGCCACGGCGCAGCGTGGCTGGTCCATGCTACTCATGAGTGATCCTCGCACGAATCTCTGCGAGGGAGAGATTTTGCTGCATCAATGGATACGCCAGAACAATTTGTCGATTGGTGTATTCGCTGAGTGGAAGGGCATACTGATCCACCGTCGCTTCGGCAGCGGTTTCCAGGTAAATGCCATCAGGGTAGTGTGCCAGAATGAGCTTTTCGCGGTCATTGGCCAGGAGTGCTCGCAGTTCGTCGTACAGTTCACCCTGGGAGTTCATTTTTCTTTGCATCGTCGTTCCCCCTTGCGTATTTACAGCAAAGCCCCGAAGCATACACTCCGGGGCTTTGTCAATGGTATCAAGAATTCAAGATGCTTACAACCGCTCCATCGACCAACGGATAATGTTGATGATCGGCTCGGCAAAGAACATCGAGAGCAACATCCCCGCAAAACTAAACCCAAGAGCGGCGGATACGCCAGACCCCGAAGTCGTGGCATTGCGAATTTCAGAAGTTTGTTCATCGAAGTACAATGTTTTGATAACGCGCGCATAGTAGTAAAGCGACACGATACTCATGATCAGACCGATGATGGCGAGCCAGACATAGCCACTTTGTACCGCAGAACCGAAGAGGTAGAACTTCGCAAGGAAGCCGATAAAGGGCGGCAACCCAGCCAAGCTGACTAGACAAGACGCGGTGACAAAAGCCACCAGTGGGCTCTTTTTCGCCAGACCGGCTAGATCCGCCGTTTCAGCGCTTCCAACCATCCGGCTAAAGTGCATCAGACCAGCAAAGGCACCGATGTTCATAAAGAGGTAACCGAAGAGGTAGAATACCGTCGCCGTTGCGCCATCAAGGAACGCCACTCCGGCAGGGAGGTCATTTGTGGCCATAAAGGCGACGATACCAACCAAGACATATCCCGCATGTGAAATACTGGAGTAAGCCAGCATCCGTTTCACGTTGCTTTGTACAAGCGCCGCCATATTACCAATAATCATGCTGGCCGCTGCCATAAAGGCGAAGGCCAGTGCCCATTGGCTGGCAATGACTTCGAGGCCGTAACCCATGAAGACGTAGTCAACCAGACGGATGACGATCGCAAAACCGGCAATTTTGGAGACGACTGACAGGAACGCGGTTACGGGATACGATGCCCCGTGGTACACGTCCGGCGACCATTGGTGGAACGGAACAACGGCCAGTTTGTAGCCCAGTCCGCCCAGAACCATAATCATCGCCAGTGTTGCTGCCATGCTGGAATGCCCTTCGAGGAGCAGTCCAAGCGAAGCGCCTGCTTCGGCAATGTTCAGGGTGCCTGTCATACCAAAAATCAGAGCAAAGCCAAACAGCATCACGGCGGAAGAAATCGCGCCGTAGAGCATGTATTTAAACGATGCTTCGGCCGCTATTGGCTTGCCGCGCTGCATACCAACGAGAACATACGAGGTAATACTCAGCATTTCCAGCCCAAGGAAGAGAGAAACCACGTTGCCAGAACCAGCCAGTACCATCCCGCCAAGGGTGGCAATGGCAATCAGGTAGTAGTATTCACCCTGTTTGGTGTGACGTTCTTGGGCGTAAATAAATGACATCATAAGCGTCAGAATACCGCCGGACAAAATCATGATGCGGAACCACCATGAATAGCCGGTGTGCTCAAACATGCCGGCAAAGTTAAACGCTGTCGAATACTCTCTGAGCCCAATCAGGGTGACGAGTGCGCCCACCATGCCGAGCAGTACCATGTAGCCGACAGCTAACTTATTCTGTCTATTGATGAACAGGTCGGCAACGGTGGCAATAAAGATTGCCGCCACAACGAGCAGTTCAGGGAAGATAATTACGAGATCGGTGTGATGTGTCATAGTGTCCCCCTTCCTAACCTAACAGCCCGAGGAGCTGAACTGTCGCCGGGTTGATAATGTCCATGATGAGGAACGGCAGAATGCCGGTAATCAAAACGACAATGAGGCAGG
The DNA here is from genome assembly GCF_000469585.1 of Chrysiogenes arsenatis DSM 11915. NCBI lineage: Bacteria > Pseudomonadati > Chrysiogenota > Chrysiogenia > Chrysiogenales > Chrysiogenaceae > Chrysiogenes > Chrysiogenes arsenatis. The sequence continues at coordinate 7,697 of NZ_AWNK01000008.1, read as the reverse complement.
CGATCATATTAAATTTTTCTAACCCATTCATATCAGACAACCCATTCCACACTGCTTTGCGTGGCCCAAAGAAGACCCGCTCTTGCAGCCAGAGCATATACGCGGCACCAAGGATAATCCCCAACACAGCAATGATCGTGAGGATCGGGAAGCTTTGGAAGGCGCCAACATAAATCAGCACTTCTGCCACAAAGCCGTTGAAACCAGGGACACCGACTGCCGCAAACGCCGTAACCAGAAACAGGGCAGAAGCCATTGGCATTTGCTGTGCCAAGCCGCCAAGTTTCGCGATTTCGCGCGTATGGGCGCGATCGTACACCACGCCGACCATAAGGAACATCATCGCAGTGATGGTGCCGTGAGCAAACATTTGCAGAATCCCACCGTTAAACGCCATGTGATTCAAGCTTGCAAGGCCGAGCAGGACAAAGCCCATGTGCGAAACCGAACTGTAGGCGATAACCTTTTTCATATCGGTTTGCGCTAAAGCAAGGAAGGCACCATAGACAATATTGATCACACCGAGCACGGCAAGGAGCGTTGCCAGATATTGTGTCGCTTCAGGGAATAAGCCGAAGTTGAAGCGGAACAGTCCATAGGCGCCCATTTTCAGCAGGACACCAGCCAGCAGTACTGATACCGGCGTTGGTGCTTCAACGTGTGCGTCTGGCAACCATGTGTGCAGTGGCACCACCGGCAGTTTGACCGCAAAGCAGAGGAAGAAGCCAAGGAAGAGCAGAACCTGAACGAACATGCTCAGATCGCGCAGAATACCGCTTTGCGATACGGTGATGTAGTCAAAGCTGTATGCGCCAGCGTAGAAGTAGATCGCCAGCAGCGAAATGAACATCCCCGCAGAAGCGAGCACGGTGTACAGGATGAACTTATACGATGCATATTCGCGGCGTGGGCCACCCCAAATACCAATCAGGAAGTACATCGGGATCAGTTCTAATTCCCAGAAAACAAAGAAGAGCAGCATATCAACCGAAGTAAATACGCCGATCAAAGCCGTTTCAAGGAAGAGGAACAGCGCAAAGTAGAGCTTCGGACGTTTGTCGGCGATGTTCCACGAAGCGAGTGAACAGATAAAGATCAGGAACGTAGTGAGGACAACCATCGGTAGCGAAAGGCCGTCGACGGCTACGTCATAGCTGGTGTTCAGGAATGGGATCCAGTTCCAAGTATCACGGAAAAGGTACTGATTCTCGCCACCAGCATACGGCCAGTAAGAAAATGCCATGACCACGGAAAGGACGAAAACGGTAAACGTGGTGGCCGCCGCAATGTAGTGAGGGGCTTTGGTGTTTTCCGATTTTCCCTGCAACGCAATGATCAGCGCGCCGATGATCGGGATGACCATCAAAGCCGTCAGCGTCAGGGTATTGAGTTCGGTTGGATTGATAAACATTCGCTTTCCCCTCCTATACCAGCAGTACAGCGGCGATAACCGCTACGGCAAGTACGAGTACTGAAACGTAAGTCTGAATTGAGCCGGTCTGCAGCAGGCGCACGCGACCGCCACACCAGTAGGTAACGCTGCCGATCAGGTTTACCGCGCCATCAATGATAGTGCGGTCGAACCACCAGCTCGCTTTACCGATGCCCAGCACGACATACTTGCTCAATGCGCCGTACATTTCGTCGTAGTAGAACTTGTACGTCAACAAATTGTGCAGGTAGCTGAAGCGCTGCTTCATCTTCTCAGGGCAAATCGTCCCCTTAACGTACATCAAGTAGGCCACCACAATGCTGACCACGCTGGTGAGCGTTGCGATAATCATAACTGGCACATTCAGGTGGAGCGTAACCGGCTCGCCACTGACCGGCATGTAGTGCAGGAAGTCAGCAATCATGCTGTGTCCACCCCAGAAGTGTGGCAGCGCTGGCAAGCCCGCAACGACGGTGAAGAAGCCAAGAATCGCCAGTGGTACTGTCATTTGCCAAGGAGACTCATGCGGATGGGCGTGGCCACGGTATTCGCCGTGGAAAGTCATGAAGTACATCCGGAACATATAGAAGGCCGTCAGACCTGCGGTGAGTGTCCCCATGACATAGATCAATGGGTTCATCGCGAAGGCGGCCGCCAATACTTCATCTTTACTGAAGAAGCCGACGAATGGAGGAATACCAGCAATCGCCAAACAGCCGATCAACATGATGATGGAGGTAAACGGCATGGTTTTGCGCAGACCGCCCATGTAGCGCATATCCTGTTCGTGGTGACAGCCGTGGATGACCGAACCACTATCAAGGAACATCATCCCTTTAAAGAAGGCGTGCGCCATCAAGTGAAAGAGTGCGGCGGCGTACCCGATTGGCCCCATGCCAAGGGCAAACATCATAAAGCCAAGCTGCGATACCGTAGAGTAGGCCAGTGCCTTTTTAATATCGTACTGCACAACAGCAATACAAGCAGCAAGGAAGGCGGTAATGATACCGATCCACGCAATGAACTGGAGTGTGGTGGCCGAAGCTTCGAACAGGAAGTAGATTTTCCCAACCATGTAGACCCCGGCGGCAACCATCGTGGCCGCGTGGATCAACGCTGATACTGGGGTTGGACCTTCCATCGCATCAGGTAACCACACGTGTAATGGCCACTGAGCCGATTTCCCGATAGCACCGCAGAATATCCCAATCCCCGCCGCTGTCAAAATCCAGCCGGAAAGATCGCCCACGACAATGGCCTCGCGAAGTTCAGCAAAATCTAACGTGCCAGTCACGGCAAAGATAATCATAATCCCGATCAGGAAACCAAAGTCCCCGACGCGGTTGGTGATGAAGGCCTTTTTCGACGCGGCTGCTGCCGATGGTTTTTGGAACCAGTGACCAATCAGCAGGAAGGAGGAGACCCCGACAAGCTCCCAGAAGATGAAGAGACCAAGGAGGTTGTCAACCAGAATCAGTCCGAGCATCGACGAAGTAAACAAGCCAAGGAATGCAAAGAAGCGGGAATAGCCGCTGTCGCCTTCAATGTACTTGGTAGAAAACAGCTGCACCAGCGTACTGACTGTCATAACGATAAAGAGCATCATGGCCGTCAGGTTATCGACAGCAATGCCAAAGTTCAGATCAAAATCGCCGGTAGTCAGCAGGCGATAACTCCACTGTGAAGAAGAAAGGTCATAGCCCAGAAACGCTCCGGCCAAAACTAAAGTGGCGAGCGCCCAGCCAAAGGCCGACGGGATGATGACCACAGTGTGCGCCAGCTTTGGCCACGGACGAACCAGTAACAGGGCAATACACCCAGCAAGGATCGGCATGACGCCAATGAGCCACGCATTCGATATGGCAAATTCAATCATAGGTACCTCACCACTTCAGCAAATTGAATTTGGACATGTCTACCGTCCGGTAGTTGCGATACACGACCAAGAGGATAGCCAGCCCCACCGCGGCTTCTGCAGCGGCGACCGTCAGGATGAAAATGGTAATCATCTGCCCTTCCAGCGTATCTGGCGTGACATAGCGCGAAAAAGCAATAAACGCCATGTTGACCCCGGCTAACATCACTTCGATCGAAAGGAGCACTTTGACCGCATTGCGGCTCACGATAATACCAAAAATCCCAAGGCAAAAAATCGCTGTTGCGACGTAGAGGAAATGATTCAGAGTTACACTTAACATTTATCCCCCTCCTCATCCTTCTTCGCCAGAACAATAGCGCCAGTCAGTGCCATCGAAAGGATAATCGCGGCAAGGTAGAACGGCACAATGTAATCGGTGAAGTACTGAACACCAATGTAAACTGCGGTGCGCTCTAGCAGCGGAGCCGCATCAGAAATCTTCCATTCAGCCGTCGAAATGGCGCAGACCATAATCAGGAACAAGGCACCACTGACTACGAGGCCAGCAAGGATGTTGTTCAGTTTTGGCCGCTCGGTTTCGTGATCTTTCGGATCGGTCAGCATGATCGCAAACACGATCAAAAGCGACAGTGCTCCGGCATAAACCATGATTTGGACGACACCAATAAACTCGGCGTTGAGCAGGAAAAAGAATCCGGCCACACCCAAGAACGCTCCGACCAGACAGACAACACTGGCGACAATGTTGCGGACAAAAATCATCGCAAGCGCGCTGGCAAACATAGATGCTGCCAGGAGATAAAACACGAGATGATAGATAAAGTCACCCATACGTCTACTTCCCCTTCATTTCCCGGTTTTTCTTAGCGATGAACTCTGGAAATGTCATAGCCAGTTCATCCTTATTCATTACAAAAAGCTCTTTGTAGTAGTAGGCCGTTTCGTACTCATGCGCTTGGAAAACCGCGTCGGTTGGACAGTGTTCGGCACACAAACCGCAAGAGATACATTCGCCGATATCGACGGTGTACTTGTCGATGACGGGAACTTTTTTGACTTTGCCATCCACTTCACGGTCTTCGCGGTGCGATTCGAGATGGATAACGTCGATCGGGCACGCCTTGACGCACATATTGCAGGCAATGCACTTTTCTTCGATAAAGTAGAGACGTCCACGCGAGCGCTCGGCGAGCGGACGGACAACTTCGGGATATTCGCGTGTTGGGCGGGGGCCACCAGCGTACTTGAGTACCGTTTTCATTCCGGTCGCAATCGCCTTGGCACCTGCGAACACCGTATTGATCATCGAAACACATTCGCCAGTTTTGGCTGCGGGCGCTTCTATCGTTGCATGTTCATCATGATGAGCCATAGTTATCCTACCTTAGAATGTACAGGACTAAGCCGGTAACAAAAATGTTCAAAATCGTCAGCGGAATCAGCCCTTTCCAGGCAAAGCTCAGGAGCATCCCGATCGTTACCCGTGGCAGTGTTGCCCGCACCCATACGGTAATACCAAAGAAGAAATAGGTCTTCGCCAGGAACACAATGGGGTTGATAAGGTAGCCGATGGTGCCAGTGTGAAGTGCGTTAATCACTTCGATATTGGCAAACGGTAAGTACCAGCCACCAAAGAAGAGCAGCGTCAGCAGGGCACACATGGTGACAGAAGCGATGTACTCGCCCATAAAAAAGCCACCAAACTTAAACCCTGAATACTCCGTGTTAAATCCAGAAACCAATTCACTTTCCGATTCAGGAAGGTCGAATGGCGTCCGGTTTACTTCGGCAGTCATACAGATATAGAACAGCAGGAACGCTAATGGCTGCTTCCAGATATTCCAGAACCCTTGCTGCTGCAACACGATGTCTTGCAGGTTGAACGATCCGGCAATCAGGAAGATTGGCACGACCGAAAAGAGCAGGGGGATTTCGTAACTGATTGCTTGACCAACGCCGCGCATCGCCCCAAGGGTACTCCACTTGTTGGCGCTGGCATAACCGGCGATAATCGTGGCAAACGTTCCCATGCCGGCAATGGCGAAAAGGAAGAAAATCCCTGTTTCGATATTACTGATAATCATGTTTTCGCCGAACGGAATAACCGCCCACGCGATCAAGGCGGAACTCATCGTAATGATCGGAGCCATCGTAAAGAGTACTTTGTGAACCTCGCGGTTCATGATGTCCTCTTTGGTCATCATTTTGACGGCATCGGCAATCAATTGGAGCAGTCCGAACGGCCCGACGCGGTTTGGTCCAAAGCGATGCTGCAAGACTCCCAACCAACGGCGCTCATACCAAACAAAGAGGATAACCGAAGTCATAACCACCGCGATCATCAGAACGACCGGAACAATGGCGTAAAACAGTTGTTGCGCCCAGAGGGGCCATGCTTGTGTAAAGGTAAAAAACATGCCCTACTCCTACCTGTCGATTTCAGGAAGAACAACGTCATACGATCCGAGGAGGATGACGACTTCCGAAATGTTAATGCCAACCAGCGTTTGCGCGAAGGCATGAAGGTTGGTGAAAGATGCACCACGTAGTTTCGTCCGCATCGGTGTGGCACCGCCGTCTGAAACAACATATGTGCCGAGAATGCCGCGTGCCGACTCGACTTCAGCGTAGGCTTCGCCGGCCGGAGCTTTCCACATGGGCCCGATTTTGGTTTTGCACTGCACTGGCCCTTCGGGCATCAGGTCAATACACTGTTCCGCCATCTTGAGTGATTCTTCCATTTCCACCATCCGTACCATGTAGCGGGCAAAGTTGTCGCCTGAATCGTACACAGGAACTTTGAAGGAAAGCTTATCGTAGGCAAAGTCGGGACGGTCACGGCGCAGGTCGAAGTCGACTCCGGAACCGCGTGACGCAATGCCGACAGCGCCGAAATCCAATGCCTGTTGACGCGTTAGCACCCCTTTGTCAATGAGACGCGTACGGACAATTGGGTTGCCGGTAATAATGGCGTCCATATCTTTCAGTGCTTGCGGGAAGCTCTTGATAAAGGCGCGAATCATTTCGACAGACTTCGGCGTGATGTCGTAACGGACGCCGCCAATGCGGGTGTAGTTATTCATCATCCGCATGCCGGTGATTTCTTCGAAGATATCGAGAATCAGTTCGCGCTCGCGGAGTGCATACATAACAATCGTCGTTGCACCCATGTCGAGTAGGAATGTGCCGACCCACAGCAGGTGCGAGTGGATACGGTTGAGTTCCATCATCAGGGTACGAATCCACTGTGCCCGTTCGGGAACTTCGAGGCCAGCGATGCGCTCGGTGGCGACGCAGTACGGCATTTCGGAGTGGATGGTTGCCAGGTAGTCGAAACGGTTCAGTGCCGCGATGTATTGAATCCACGGACGCTCCTGACCCATTCTTTCCATAGAGCGGTGCAGAAAGCCAATAACCGGCTCTGCTTCCACCACAATTTCACCATCAAGCTTCAGCATAATTTGCAGAACGCCGTGGGTCGAAGGGTGGTGTGGCCCCATGGCCAAGGTCATTATGTCACTTTCGTAGTCGTGTTTGATGACCTGCGGGGGCAAAGGTGTTGCACAGGGTGTTGTGGTCATACTTTCAAACTCCCGTCGGTATTCGGAACAAAGTCTTTGCGGAGCGTGTGCCCTACGGTATCGTCCGGCAAGAGGATGCGGCGCAGGTCAGGGTGACCAGCGTAGCGGATTCCCATAAGGTCGAACGATTCGCGCTCGTGCCAATCAGCCGTTGGCCAGATGGCGCTGACGGAAGGCAATGTCACTGGCTCATTCTTGTTTGCCGTGCGGTATTGCACACAGAGCTGCCACTTATTGGCAATACGGTGGATATGGAGCACGGTGCCAAAGCACTCTTTGTACTCAACACCGGAAAGGCAGTCGAGGAAGTCGAAGCCACCGGCTTTTAGATTGGTGCAGAAAGCAACCACTTGGTCGGGCGTGATGGTGACGATATGCCACTGATTGGCATCCGTTCCTTGATATTCTGTCCCGTCAAATCCTTGCATAAAGCCAGCCAGCCATGCTGGAGCTTCCGGCTTTGGCGCGGGAGTCGCTGCTTCGGCAGGCGCTTCAGAAGCACTTGCAGAAGCAGGAGCAGCTTCGCCACTGGCGGCAGCGGCCGCTTTCTTGGCAGCAGCAGCTTTTTTCAGCTCTTCAAGCTGTTCGGGGGTGAATTTCGGTTTTGGTTTCTGTTCTTCAGACATCTTATTCCCCTCCCAGAATGATCGGGTAATGCTTGCCCTCGACATAGTTCGGGTTGAGTGAACCGTCTTTAAGTCGTTTTGCCTGTTTGCCAACATAATCTTTGCGCTTCAACATCTTTTGACGACGAACATATTCAGGGCTTACTGCCACTCATTGAAAAACCTTTTATGACCTATGG